>CAZAJT010000117.1:1046-1554 GCA_964485585.1 uncultured Gammaproteobacteria bacterium | reverse complement strand
TCCAGCACTCCTTCTACCCCGCCTCCTTCTTCCGCGTCATCTCTATAATCAGCAGATACGAACGAGAAGCTTAATATTTGTACTCGCTTACTAATTCATTATGCTCATTATATAAAAACGCATGGTCACCACCATTATTCCAAACCGCGTATTTTCCTTCTGGACATTGCCAATAGAGCTTATCTACAGTATTTATTCCGCATCCAGAGTAAAGCAGAATATTTGATTGTGCTTTTAAGAAAAGTTTATCAAATGAATAAGAATTTGATGCGGAACTATCTTTCAGAAGCCATCCTTCTAAGGATATCTGGCGGTCGCAGGAATTTGTAATTTCTATCCATTCTCCATTCTTATTAATATTATCATCACCTGGAGCATCAGCATGAATGGAAGTAATTTTTATACAGGTTATTGTCGATGTACCTTGGACATTTTTGGGTTTACACAAACTTTCCCACATACCCTTACATGATTCTCGTGCTTCTTGCTGCGCTTTTAAAATCGCGTC
>CAZAJT010000117.1:0-1036 GCA_964485585.1 uncultured Gammaproteobacteria bacterium | reverse complement strand
GCGAATGTGGCTATAACTGCCATTCCTTCTTGTACTATATGCGTATTAACCATCACTGTATCAACATAGACATACGCAAGTAAACGACCGTATTGATCCTTTGTCTGCACATCAAATTCTAAGGTAACTGTTTTCCCTAAAACCAACGTACTATTAAGCGCTGACGCAGACGATGCAAATGGTTGACCGGTCTCTGGAGCATTTATGCCAATGTATCTGACTTTTTCTCCTGACTCAAGTTCGATCGTATCGCCATCTACTACCCGAACCACTTTTGTCTGACTTTTTGAGTTGATGTTTGACTGAATAGTTGGTTTCTGCTTAATATGAAGTGTTGGTGAGAGCAGAATTTGTTTATTTTCTATAGTAAGAGGGGGGGATTCATTTTGGAAGATATAACTGATACCAATACTTATTAATAGAATACCAATAATTAAAAGTTTCCACGCGTATCTCTTCACACACGCCTACTTCTCCCCTCTTATAGTTGAATGTACAATCCGGAAACGATCTTTATAGAGTAAGCCCTGGACAATACTTCCAAGGAGAAAACCATGAAACAGTTTTGATTTTAATAATCTTCTTTTTTTAAGATAGAGAAGAAAATATAATGATGAAATATTGATCCAGTGATGAACATGATAAGTTGTATCTTTGCGTTCGATTTTTACATGGGGAAGGATATGGACATTTCGAATCTTTTTGGATGGCAACTTTTTATGGACTAAAGATCGTGGATGCGAAGTAAGAAAAAACAACGAAAATCCAATACTTCCGCCAATAAATACTTTTAATAGCTCTTTTGCGTCATGGGAATGAATAATTTTAGCCATACTAATCTTTTACCACACCCACTCTTTTTTGGCAAATGAGGTTTGTCTGTAAGAAGCAAATTTGGTAAAATTGAAGCATACTGCGGGATCGTCTAATGGTAGGACATGGGACTCTGAATCCCAGTATCTTGGTTCGAATCCAAGTCCCGCAGCCAATCACCCCCTTGAGCTCGTGCTGCGACTAACTCAAAGCCATTTTGGAG
>CAZAJT010000116.1:0-1569 GCA_964485585.1 uncultured Gammaproteobacteria bacterium | reverse complement strand
ATAAATACTGTTGGAATCTCGGATACTTTGTTTCGACACCAAAATTTGTTTATTCCCTATTTAATAGGTATGCGCCAGAAGTATATGAACTCACCGAAAAAATACATAATTTCTCAGGAAATCTGAATTTTTTAGATGAGTTCGCCCGCTATTATAGGAGAATGCCTAAAATAAATTTTGATAACGCTGTTTTAGAGCAGCTTGATAAAGATAATGCCTATGTCGTAGTAGATGATATCGGATGGAGTGATGTGGGAGCGTGGGAAGCCCTCAAAGAAGCATTAGCGGAGAATAGAGATGATAACATTACCAAAGGAAAGGTGCTTCTAGAAGATTCAGTAGATAACTTGGTATATAATTATGAGAGCAGTAAACTTATAGTAGGTATTGATATCAACGATTATCTGATTGTCAATACATCCGACGTTCTTCTTATCGCTAAAAAATCTTCTGTGTCTAAGATCAAACAACTGGTAGAAAGTTTCAAGGGAACAGAGAACGAGATATTAACATAAGCAACATTCTTCATTATGAGTACTATAACTATAATTTGTTAGAATATTCCTCATGCTTGAAGAGTCACTAGTGACCGGTAAACGGTACGATAGATATTTAAAACGTTATTTTGATGTTATTTTAGCAGCCTTTTTGCTGATTCTTTTTACTCCTATAAGTTTAGTAGCGGTGATTGCTATCAAGACGAGCTCTCATGGCCCTATATTTGCTGATGTACCAGAAAGAATTGGTCAATGGGGTAAAAAATTCAAGATGTATAAATTCCGGTCCATGGTTGAAAACGCCCACTATCTCTTGCGTACAGATCCAAAACTGAGACAGTTATTAGAAGAGTATAAAAAAGGAAGTTATAAGCTGAAAGAGGATCCAAGGATTACTCTTATAGGCAAATTCATTCGGAAGCATTCTATAGATGAGTTACCACAGCTTATTAATGTCATTCGGGGAGATATGAGTATCGTTGGGCCCCGGGCTTATTATCCTGATGAGCTAGAGAACCAGCAAAAAAAATATCCTTATACGAAAAAACTTGTCGCAAAAGTCTTATCAGTAAAGCCTGGTATTACTGGTCTCTGGCAAGTGAGTGGCAGATCAGAGATTAATTTTGATAAAAGGATTGCAATTGATGCCAAATATGTAGATAATATGTCTTTATGGAAGGACTTGAAAATCATACTAAAAACTCCGCTCGTTATGCTAACGGGTAAAGGAGCGGTATAGACTTTTCATCAAATTTTCTCTATAATGAAGTTTCCAAATGTATGAAAAGAAAGAAGAAAATGAAACTACTGCTACTGTTTCTTTTTCTGGTTTTGTTTGGGTACTTTTTCATCATTTCGCCTATGATTCAGATCAGACAGCAGTCAGATAAAGTATTTACAGCAGGAAAAGAACTAAAGTCAGCTTTTCAAAAAAATGACATCGATGCGGTAAAAGCCAAGTTCAAAGATTTTCAGTCAACGTATAGCGATTTTCAAAAGAGCGCAAAAAATTTGTACTGGGCTTCGTTTATCCCCTATGTGTCTGACTTTAAAAACGGTGTTGAGGCTGGTA
>CAZAJT010000115.1:0-1582 GCA_964485585.1 uncultured Gammaproteobacteria bacterium | reverse complement strand
TCAGGGATCATCTCCAAAAGAGTTTACTCTTACTCTTCCACCAAAAAGCTACCGTATCGTCGAGCTCGTCACCAACATATATAATAACGCGGGAGATATTGTCAGACTCCTTGATAATAATAAAAATCCCAAGCACAGCTTTCGCTACTTCTACTCAGAAAAAGAAAAAACATGGGGAATAAATAGTATAAAAGACCTCGAATACTGCATGCAGATTCCGACCCGTGAAACCCAGAATAGAGGCTGTGAAGAGGAATTAGACGATGTTACCGAAACCGGTATCGTATCAACCGGCCCGACAACTACCCCAACTCCTACACCATATAAAACTGAGTCAGCGCAGTATACCACTCGCACACCAAAACAAATTGCAGCACCAACGAACATCCTTTTTAAAAAAACGGTACCGTTAGATTTTCAACCTTCCCCAGCGTTTGAGAAGAAACCCCAACCTATTATAAATTCAGAACCGGTCGTCCTTGGTTCATATCATGAGAAGTATAACTTTCTACCGTTTATGAAAGGACTAACGCTGGGGTCATTTCTTTTCTCTTTCTTTTCATTATGCTCTCTTATCATCAGACTTACTTTGCCAAAAGTATCCTAATAATTATTCCTTAAAATGGTATATAGTTATACTATGAAGCGAATCTCAATCTATCTATGGAACTGGCTTCCAGCGCTCCTGTGGATGTTTCTTATTTTTTTTCTGTCTCAACGACAACGGATTGCACTCTCTGAAGAATATGTTATAAACTTTTTTATCTTTAAATCGCTGCATGTGATAGAGTATGCTATTTTATATTTCCTTCTTTTTAGGGGCTTTTACCTAAGTTTCCGGAAAATCTCATCCCACACGCTCGATAAACTATATAAGTATACGTTTCTTATCTCCCTTATTTATGCTCTATCTGACGAACTTCATCAATCATTCGTTCCTACAAGAGAGGGAAAATTTCGTGATGTAGTTATTGATACATTAGGCATAGTTATTATGTATACTTTTCTTAAAAGCAGATTATCACTCATAAAAAAATACCTATGAAATCTTTAGCCGGATTATTCCATCATTTATTTGTGCCAAAAGAAAAGAATAATTATCGAGCGAAATCTCTTCACATTGATTTTTTAACCATATATCTTATTGCGATCTTACTCTTTGCATTTGCAGTAAAAAACAGCAACTCAACCAATATACTCGGATATGCTACTGATATCAGTAGCTCAAAATTACTCGAGTTAACAAACCAGGAAAGAGAACAGCAGAACCTCCCCGTACTTGTTTTGAATGAAAAACTGAGCGAAGCAGCTTCTCTCAAAGCACAGGACATGTTTAAGAAGAACTATTGGGCACATTATACTCCCGAAGGAAAAACTCCCTGGGACTTTATCACTTTGGTGAACTATAACTACGAGTATGCCGGAGAGAATCTAGCGAAAAACTTCCTCTATAGCGATGGCGTCATTAGTGCGTGGATGAAATCACAATCCCATCGTGATAATATCTTAAGAAAAGAATATACAGAAGTTGGATTTGCGGTTGTAAATGGAATCTTAAACGGAGAACAGACAACGCTTATTG
>CAZAJT010000114.1:0-1614 GCA_964485585.1 uncultured Gammaproteobacteria bacterium | reverse complement strand
TAATTTACGAGTATTAATACCGTTTTATTTCCATCCGTACCTGCCATTCCCCGCACATAGGTTCCTTCTCCCTCGACATTGAGCCGATTTCCCTGAAGGAGAGTGAGGAGCTTGAGTGCGTGATAGCGCGGTTTTTTTTCACCCGTATGACTTAAGATTCCCCATCGGGGAGCGGGGCCGTCTTTTGCTTCAAATAAAAATGCCATATCAAAGTTGAATCGGGAGAAATTACGGATAGATGCGATGGTATGCGCCGCTCCCACATTGGTATCCGCGATGGAGTTTGGTTCGGAGTCATACCCCCATTCACTGATGATTTTCGGGAGCGATTGAAATCGGACATACTGCTCTGAATCTGACAGCCATTCGTTTATTTTCCCAATATCATCGGTATAGTCTTCGGTGCTTTTGCTGTAGTGATGCCAGGAGAGAAAATCAAGCCGGAGATTGTTTTCTATAACGTAGTTTAAAAACATCTGTATCCAGTTCTGATAGAGCGCCGTGGTGACTGGTCCCCCAATGAGGAATGAGTAAACATTTTGTGCTTTTTCCGCGCCCAGTACAGAGTACAGATAAAGTTTCTTATAGTCTTTTTCTCCCGTATACAAACTCCACTTTCCAAATGTCTCTAGATCAGGTTCGTTCCAGACTTCGTAGTGAATGTCTTTCAACCACTCTCCCTCAATCTGACCGCAGAGTCGTGTTGATTGACCGCTATAGCGTTCGATTGTTTTTTGCACTATGAGACTCCATTCACCCCACTCTTTTGGTTGTGATATGAGTGAGCCGTCTGATGAGACCTCTGGCGGCATATACCCCAGTGAAAAAAACGGTTTAGCACCAGTACGATAGATATCGCAAACCGTAGCATCAAGCTGATCCCAGTGAAAAGAAAGTGTTCCATCGCTTTCTCTTTTGACAACATCATAATAGTCATAAATGTGATCGAGTCGGATTGAACGGGGATTTAATGCGGAAAGCGCCGGCACAATATTTTCTAACATTCGCACACCCTTTTCTTCTCCTCCCTGTGCGAGCGCCATCCATCGAGATGGAATAACACCGGAAGTTTGTTTTACATCGACAGTAATGTTCGCCTTTACTAGAGTAGCTTTTGAGATGTATTGAAAGGAGAGAAACAAGAGGATTGGAATAGTAGCGATGACTGTAACTATAAGGATTCGTTTAAACTTCCTGCTCATACACCAATTATAGCTTTCTTACTCGGCTCTTACACTCCTATTACTGCTTTACGAAAAACGGGGAATAAGATTGTTACTAATTAAACGTTTTCATGAAAGGAGGTGAAATAAGCATGGAACTACTTACGTGGGCGCTTTTAGGACTTATTGCCGGGTGGCTTGCGTCAATTGTAATGCGTACCAATTCCCGTGAGGGTTTCCTGATGGATATTATCCTTGGAGTTGTCGGGGCTCTTTTAGGAGGATTTATCATGAACATATTTGGAGAACCCGGTGTTTCCGGACTCAATATTTACAGCATTATTGTTGCGATCGTTGGCGCAATTGTCTTAATTTGGATTGGTCGTTTATTTACATCAGGAGAAGTCAGGCCGTAATGTTATAAATTTTTAGAAAGGGGTGATACCTATGG
>CAZAJT010000113.1:0-1630 GCA_964485585.1 uncultured Gammaproteobacteria bacterium | reverse complement strand
GTACCGATGGCATATCGTATACAGATTGCAAGCAAACTGGTTGATACCCGCGCAGTAACACTGAAAAAGAAACTACAGAACATCGGGTACGATAATAAAATTCGCGATATCTTCCTTACCGATGTTTATACGATTGATAAATCACTCACTCCAAATCAACTGAAAAAAGTTACTCTGCTTCTTTTTAATCCGGTTTTTCAAAAAACATCCCATCGTAGAAATCTTGCACCCCGCAGATTTTCCTACGCAGTTGAGATTGGTTATTTACCCGGCGTAACTGACAATATTGCCAATACTGTCAAAGAAATTATTGAAGATGCGTCAAAAATGAATTTTTCCCACGAGGAAAACGTATACTCTTCCCAAATCATATATTTTACCGGAACAATTACAGAAAAAGATGCAGGAAATATTGCAGAAGGTCTAGCGAATCCTCTTATTCAGAGAATACACATAAAAAGTTATCAGAGATTTCACAAAGAGCATGGTATGGATCTTATTATTCCGAGAGTTGAGCTCTCTAAGGAAATACGCGTAGACCCGGTAGACCTCAATGTGAGCGATGAAGAACTCACGGCGATCGGAAAAGAAGGAATTGCGAATGAAGATGGGACACGACGAGGCCCGCTTGCATTAGATATAACCTACATGAAAGCTATTCAGAACTATTTCAATAAGCTGGGAAGAAATCCTACTGATCTGGAACTTGAGTCTATTGCCCAAACATGGTCAGAGCATTGTAAACATACTATTTTTGCCGATCCCCTCGACGACATCAAGAAAGGTCTCTATGAAACATTTATAAAAGCTGCAACGAACAAAATACGCAAGAAAAAAGGCACGAGTGATTTCTGTGTTTCAGTATTTACCGATAACTCCGGAGCTATCGCGTTTGATACTGATTACCTTATTACACATAAAGTAGAGACGCATAATAGCCCCTCTGCGCTCGACCCATTTGGCGGAGCGATAACCGGTATCGGGGGAGTAAATCGCGATGCCATTGGATTTGGACTAGGAGCAAAACCTGTTATCAACACCTATGGTTTCTGCTTTGGCGATCCGCACAACACAATAGCTCTCTTTAAAGGACGCAATCAAACACACCGTATGCTTCCAGCAAAACGTATCATGGAAGGCGTTATCGCGGGAATAAACGCTGGTGGCAACTGCTCGGGTATTCCAACTTCTCAAGGATTTGTTCTTTTTGATAAACGATACCAAGGAAAACCCCTCGTGTTTGCTGGCACCGTTGGACTCATTCCCCGTACTATCGGAAAGAAGCTATCGTATAGAAAACAAGCGCAGCCAGAAGATGATATTGTAATGATTGGAGGAAGAGTCGGACTGGATGGTATTCATGGCGCGACCTTTTCCTCAGAAGCCTTAAGTACGGGAAGTCCTGCAACGGCAGTCCAGATTGGCGATCCTATAACACAGAAGAAATTATCCGATGCTGTCGTAAAGGAAGCTCGCGATCTGGGATTATTCAATAGCATTACCGACAACGGTGCGGGTGGACTTTCATGCTCGGTTGCCGAAATGGCAAAAGAGTGCGGTGGCTTCAGTGTACAGCTTGAAAAAGTACCGCTCAAATACCCGGGTTTGCAACCATGGCAGATATGGATAT
>CAZAJT010000112.1:0-1673 GCA_964485585.1 uncultured Gammaproteobacteria bacterium | reverse complement strand
TGAAACTGCTTACGTGCCCTGACGCATCCCATACTTTAGGATTTAAGAAGATTGAGGCATCCAGTCCGACCATATCATCTCTATTTAAAACAAATCGTTTCCACCACCAATCACGAACATTATTCTTAAGCAGGGTCCCGTAATGACCAAAATCCCATGTGTTCGCAAGACCACCGTAAATCGAAGAAGAGGGGAATACGAATCCCCTGCGCTTTGCAAGCGAAACTATTTTTTCTATATCAATAGATGTATTGGTGCTCATATTTAAACAGTTACATACTCGAATAAAGAAGATAGTCTACTACTATCTCCTATCTTCTTTTCTTGCTTCTATGCCCAGTAACTACCTTCTATCTGTAGTAATCTTTCTATTATATAATACCCGAAGGGGCTTTTTCATGAATAATTTCCTCAAGGTAGGCAATAGTCTCAGATAAAGATCGCATCTCTTTTTGATAGCCTAATAGGGTAAGTAGCTCGTTTAGATAGACAAGCAGTCTTTCTTTTGTAAAATCATGAGTTTGCGATAACCCTACAAGAAAATTTCTCACATGAACATATAATCTCTCTTCCGTCTGATTTTCTGGGAGAAGCCTATCTACAAAAAACAGTACGAAATACATTTTTTTAATCTTTTCAGTATTGGATTTTATTTTTGAAAATGCGCTTATGAGTTTGCTTTCCTGCAGGTATAGCCTTTCGTTATGAAGAGAGAGAACGACTGAAATAAGATTTCCCGTCTGAAGATGCGAAGCACGCCTGCTCGTGATCTTTTTTACCCCTTTTGCTGTGGTGATAATCTTTCCTTCTGATACTGTCAAAAGCGTTACCAAATAGTCTTTGCCCAGAAGATGTTTTTTCTTAAGCACTATTGCTTCTGATTTGATTGTTTTCGACATACACAAACATACTATTTCCTTCTCAGTTCTTTATCGCGATCGAACACTCCATCATAGACATTTACACCATCAATATCTGCTTTTAGTTTATCACGCTCAGTACCCGGTTGCTTTTGAATAAGCAATGTATAGTTTTTTGCGGAAATAGTCGAAGGAAGTGCATAGGTTACCATTACCTGCGCTCTCCCTTGAGGTGAAACTTGCATAAATCCCTCATAAACGGTCTTATCTAATTCATCGTATGTTACGACGGGAGTTAAGGAACCCTTAAACTCAGTAAGTTGCGACCCTTTTGGCACATATATCCGTACCCAGTTTCTCAATATTGCATTCAAACAGAGACCACCCCTCTCAAGATTGCAGTCCGAATGAGGATAAGGATTTTTAAATTCTATAGTTACCTCTCGTTTAATAGAATTTCCATTGATCTTCGTCTGTGAAGTGGTTGTTTTTGTGATGAAAAGATTAGACTTGGCTCCCGCGAAGTTCACATTGCTAATATGGAGATAATCTCCATCATACTTATTGATTCTTCCCGCATAGTTTAATTTTTCGATAGAAGATTGAAGTGACGGATCTTTAAAATAAAGGAGAATATGCTTTTCATCAAGATTCTTAAACATTGTCTGAGCTAACGTACCCCAGTATTTTGAAGGTGAGAAACCAATCGCTTTGTAAAAAAGAGCATACATTAAGTCACCCAGTATGCCTTTTCTATTGGTTTTAATATAATTTACTGGCCGATCAACCATATCAAACAATTGGTATATCACC
>CAZAJT010000111.1:0-1689 GCA_964485585.1 uncultured Gammaproteobacteria bacterium | reverse complement strand
CAAGAAGTATCCTCTCTGCCCCACCCCATTTATTCACCCGATCGTAAACTAGTGCAACACGCATGAATTTAGAATTCTAACTGAGGCAGGATCAAAAATCTTGAGAAGTTTATGCCAAGCTTGTCCCGATTTTGTCGGCTTAATTCAAACAGCTTTCGTAAACTGCCAATGTTTGTTCAGCCATTTTCTTCCATGAAAATTCTTTTACCCGTGCCGTTCCTCTTTTTCGTAAAGAGGCTTTTTGACCATCGGTCAGCAATAACGCAGAAGACATTTTTCTCGCAATGTCCGAAATGTCCATCGGGTCAAAATATATGGCAGCATTATTACATATTTCCCGAAGTGATGGAATGCTTGATGCAAGAACAATGCAATCATTTGCCATTGCTTCAAGTGGCGGCAGACCAAATCCCTCCATAAGAGAGGGCATAATAAGCGCTTTTGCATGCTTGTAATAGTCCGCAAGCTCAGCATCGCTTTCGACGGTTTTAAAGATAACTCCAGGCGCATGGACATACGTTTGTTTTAATCTGCGATAGAAAAAATCATCTCTCCCTACAAGAACAAGCGAGACATCATTGTGTTTTTCTGAAACGCTAGCAAACGCAGGAAGCAGTCTCTCTAAATTCTTATGCGGGTACGCATTTCCGACATAGAGAAAATATTTTCCCAGTGCAGATATATTGGTATATTGGTAGCGGGAGTCTCTCAAACCTACCTCAACTCCCTCATACGTCACAACAACCTTTGCCGGGGAGACACCCAAATGATCAACTATCTCCTTTTTCGTCGCCTCAGAAACAGCAATCACTTTGCGTGCATTTTGTGCTGCATGAGCGATGACAAATTTATATCCTTGTAATTTCAACCAGTACAAAGGATAAGGCAATGTCGAGGCCTGACCCGTTGGAAAATGATGAATAATCAAGTCATGGATTGTTACAATAAACGGTCCATTGTAAAAAAGTGGAACTGAGAAGTAAGGAAAATGCACAAGATCAAGATTTTCTTTTCCAAGAATTCTTGGAAGCTCAAATTGCTCTTGTACCGTATGCCAACGAATATCGGCTGAAACTATCTTCCATTTTCTGTTTTCAATATTTTCCTTAATTCGTAATTCATAATTCGTAATTCCTACTTCATCCTTAGGCAAAACAAATAGAACATACTCATTGTGTTTGTCAATCATTGCTAACTCCCGGACCAGATTCCTCGTATACCTCCCCACCCCTGTCTCACTCCAAAGTCTACAATCAATTCCTATTTTCATAGTGGATACTAATTACCTCATCTTCGACAAAGCCTTCTGCAATCTCAGGTTAATAGCAAAAAAAACAAGTCCGGTTAAGAACCGGGGGTATTTGCCTACGTAGTGCTTTTTATAAAATGTCTTCATAGCATTAAAACGTTGATTAGTTACCCACCGTTTTGTCTCAAGACTCGCTGTTGTAATCTTCTCTGACTCCTTCTTAATGCCTCCTGAGGCTCCCTTATAATGGAGTATCTCAACCTCAGGGACAAAATATATTTTCCAACCTTTTTCTTTCAGCACATAACAAAAATCGATATCCTCTCCGTAAAAAAAATAGTCTTCATCCCACCATCCTGCTTGCTCGCCTGCTTCCCGACGTACGATCATAAAAGCTCCCGCCAATGCATCAATTTCGTGGGTTTTATGTAGATCTTTCC
>CAZAJT010000110.1:0-1762 GCA_964485585.1 uncultured Gammaproteobacteria bacterium | reverse complement strand
CTCATGATTATTTTGGAGCGGGAGGCGCTGGACACTATGTAAAAATGGTGCATAACGCGATTGAGTATGGCTATATGCAGGCAATTGGTGAAGGATTCGGCGTTTTGCAAGAGGCTGATTATGCCTTCGATCTGGAAAAGGTTGCCAGAACCTACCAAAAAGGCACACTTATCTCAGGATTTATGATGGATCGTACAGTGGATGCGCTAAAAAAAGATCCTGACCTTTCAGAGACTGATGGAGTCATCGGCAGCGCATCGGGTGAGACGGCGTGGACGATTGAGGAAGCAAAAAAAGCAGATCTTCCAATCGGCATAATAGAATCGTCATATGATTTTCGGATGCAGTCGGAGAAGGATGAGAAAATTCAGAGATCAACAGCTGCAAAGCTCATCTCATTACTTCGTCTCGAATTCGGCGGCCATGAAACAAAGAAAAGTAAAAAATAAATTTATCAGGATTCTGTCAAGTGACTCTCCTGTATTTGCTTATGATACAAGTGCGAGCAGTTTATTTAAGACTCAGAATAAGAAAAATAAGTAAATTCCTCACAAATCTTTTGTAACTGTTATACTTGATTTCCAGCAATTTACTGCTATTATTAGAAGCTTAAGGAGAAGATTAGATTATGACTGTAGTAACAGAGGTTGGACGTCCAAAGCAATTATCTCTTGGCGATCAATTTGGAGCAACCGAAACCGGACAGGCTGCCTCTGCTATAGATGATGGAGATAATAATGGTCCCGTAGCAGTAACTTCAGATATTGATGCTGTGATTGCGGCAGTATACCCTGATGTGCGATCATGGGTAGGAGCAAGAGAATGGATCGAGATGATGAGTCGCCAAGGAAAGGAAGTGCTCACTTTGATAGATACTGCGCAGATGCTTCAGGAAATAAACAGGGAACATCTCGGTGGAAAAGGTGTGCTTGAAGAAAACCGTGTTAACGCTGTAGAAGTAACCGGTCAACAATCTCGCCGCTCGCTGGATGTTGTCGTAAGTTCGGGGTTAACGTATAATGCCGGAACAGTCTATAATGACGAGGCAGGAGAATGGAAAAATGCATATGGCAGAATTGCAATCGGTACGGTTACAAGAGGTGTAGATGGTAATGTATTTATAGGAATATCAAATTTTGTTGGTCCAAATGAGCCTTACAATTCTGAATCAGATATATCTGCTCTTCATGCGAATCTTCTCGGTCAACATAATACAGATAAGCGCATTATGCAACCTGTTGCAAAGATTAGTCAAAATGTTACCAGTAACGAAAAGGGAGTTTTTGATTTTAATCGACAAACAAGATCATCAGTTATACCTGTGATTGTTAATGGAGAGATCACATCTGATCCTGCGGTGATAGATCATTTACGTGAGGTTACCTATAGTGCGCTTCATGGAGGTCGTTTTGGACATGCGCAAGATCAGCAATTCGTCGCATAATCTAGGTTCCGTTGCGGAAAATATTATTCATCGGTACTTCAGCAATCATAACCCCATCTATTTCAAATCTCTTAAGATTTGTGACTGCCGCCCCTATGATATTTTGACAATAATTTGTACGCAAAAAGTGCCGCTTCATGGTATACTAGAGCCACGATTAGCTAATAGCGAATGGCATATAGCTAATAGTTCAAAAAGAAAATTTTTATGAAATACTCCGAACTTTTCGCCAAAACAGTTAAGACAGACCCGAAAGACGAGGTTTCTATCAATGCAAAATACCTCATGAAGGGTGGGTTTATCGATAAGCTCATGGCG
>CAZAJT010000109.1:0-1826 GCA_964485585.1 uncultured Gammaproteobacteria bacterium | reverse complement strand
AAATTTCCTCCTGTGAGTAAATTTTTAATTCCAAAAAAGAATGGAATTATCATCTGTTTGATTATCTTATTCTGATCACAGCAGGAATTTTTTTTCTTCTCGGTACAAACTTCTTTAAAGGAGAACGGCTTACTGAGTTTATTATTCTGTCGGCGTTTACCTGTATCTATATTATTTGGGGGATCTACCATCATATTATCGATGATACTCTGCATTTAAAAACTGTGATAGAATATATACTCATAGGATTTTCACTACTGTTTCTTGCAAAAATAGTAATATTTCCCTAATTATGAAAGGAGTAATTCTTGCCGGAGGATTGGGAACGAGGCTCTACCCTCTTACTCACGCTACCAATAAGCATCTTCTTCCTATTTACGATAAACCAATGATTTATTATCCCATACAAACTCTTGTTCGAGCCGGTATTACACAAATTCTCGTTATTGCTTCCGGGCCACACTCTGGTCACTTTATACATGTGTTAAAAAATGGTCATGAGTTTGGTATCAAGCACCTTGAGTATGCATATCAAGAGAGACCAAACGGAGGAATTGCTGACGCGCTTGCTCTGGCGGAGGATTTTGCAGATGGCGAATCTATTACCGCTATTCTGGGGGATAATACAACAGATGCAGATATATCGCAGGCAGTTCATGAATTTACCGATGGCGCATTAGTATTTCTAAAAAAGGTGCCTGATCCCAAACGCTTTGGGGTACCAAAGTTTGACTCGATAGATCCCAGAAAAATCGTTGAGATTATTGAGAAACCAAGTGATCCGCCTTCAGATTATGCTGTAACTGGACTCTATATTTACGATAGTAAAATCTTTGACTTTATCCACCAATGTACTCCTTCACAAAGAGGTGAGCTTGAGATAACAGAAGCAAATAACTTCTATATTAAAAACAGCATGTTGCGTTGGGCTGAACTTGAAGGATACTGGCTGGATGCCGGAACATTTGATACGCTCTTACAAGCGAACCTCTACTGGGGTCAAAAACACAATTCTCACATTCTTGATGATTTTCAGAATAATGTAGAATAATTGGTATATAATGAAATTAGGATAATTGGGGAGATTGGGGTTATTAGGGTGATTAATTTTGCCTATGGATACAACACAGCTTTTACTCACTATTGTACTGAGTTTATCGACACTGTTACTTATCGTCATTGGGATACAATTAATATTTGTACTCAAAGAACTCCGTCAAACACTGCGAAACATCAACAAAATCGCTGAGGGCTTTGAATCTATAGGAGGAGGTCTCAACCATGGGCTATCAGAAGTTACCGGATTTATTAACGGCGCCAAGACATTTCTCAAGATCGTTGACGTAATCGGGGGTAAAAAGAATGAAAAATAATACACAGCATCCGACTAATTTCTGGTTTGGATTTGCTCTCGGAACAGTAAGCGCGCTTTCACTTACTTATCTACTTGGTACAAAAAAAGGTCGCGATGTTTTAAAAAAGACGCTGGAGAGTATAGAAAATCTTGACCCTCATGCTATCGATCTTACTGCTCTGATGGAGCGAATAACTACAGAAATAGCCGGGAAAACCAGTACGCAGGGACTTCCTGTCGGCTCATCACCGGCTTCTTCCTCTACCACAGATGTAGGTCAGGTAATGAATAAGATCAGGTCTATCGCTCAACCAAATAAGTTTGTTAAGAAGTTCTTCGCGAAAGGCGGAAAACTTCTGGGTGAAGAGTAGAAATCTACCCTGCGCACAAGACGCTTAAACGCAACATGTATTGTTATGCATAAGTTACGAAACATATGGCACTCCCAAGAGATTTCGTAACGTATGAAAAC
>CAZAJT010000108.1:0-1839 GCA_964485585.1 uncultured Gammaproteobacteria bacterium | reverse complement strand
CGCCTACGGTACTTTTTACCGGCTTCTTCGTACAATCGCAAATACTGATATTCCCTTAGACAGCGGGGATTTTTGTGTAATGAGGAGGAATGTCGTTGATGCCATAAACTCTCTTCCTGAGAGGAACCGGTTTGTTCGCGGTATTAGAAGTTGGGTAGGTTTTAGGCAAGTAGGACTAGTGTATGAACGCGCGTCCCGCAGCGCCGGCAACAGTAAATATACGTTGGGAAAACTGTTTCAGCTGGCATTCGATGGAATATTTTCGTTCTCCTATATTCCCTTGCAGATTATGTTTTATCTTGGGTTGACAGCGCTTATTATATCTCTCGCAGGGAGTGTGGTAGCGATATACATGCGATTTTTTACGACTGCCTATAATCAAGTACCCGGTTTTGCGACAACGATCATATTAGTCATGTTCATCGGAGGACTCCAGTTATTTTCAATCGGAGTAGTCGGTGAGTATTTGCGGAGAGTATATGATGAAATAAAACATAGACCATTGTATATTGTCCAGTCAAAGTTGGGATTTAAGGATCAGCACTCATCTCAAAACCCGTCCTAGCTTAACTGTTGGTGGATAGATTCTGGAGTCTCCCGCCAAGGTGGGATCCCCAGAATGACGATAAACAAAGCTTCTAGTTTCTTCTGAAAAGAGAAAGATAATCAAAACTTCGCAGTAACGCATATTGTGATTGAGGAGCAATTAAGGTCAGATCACTTTTCTCCACTACAACACAATGATCTTTCTCCAGTGACTGAATCGTTTTATTCATAGCGTTTGTATCATAGTAAAACGTGACGTTTGTTCCGTAGTAATAGATGATTGAAGGATGAGTGCCCCACCACTTGGTGGTAGAAATTAACAAACCCATTTTATCAAGCGTTGCAAAACTGTTTCGACTATCCTCATTAAGGAGTATGTGGAGACTTTGACAATTATTTTTTGCATAGAGTGCCAGATCATGATTTGGTCCCTGCTTTGAGTAATAGGTAGTAAGAAGCTGATTTTTGATAAGCGTTTGATGAAAGAGAAAAAAAACAAAAGTGATTCCAAGGATAGAGTAAACTATTTTGTTCTTTTGAAATAAAGATAGAGGAAATACTGATAGAAACGCAAACTGGGGAAGTGATGGATAAACATACCAGAAGATCTTTGTTTTTGTCAGATTCAGGAACAAAAACCATGGGAGTAAATACAATCCATACAATCCTTTTTCCCCATCCCATTTATTCTTCTTAAGATACAAGATATATAATAGTAAACCTATTAAAGCAAGGAAGAAAAGCATACCATACTGTTCTCTCATTAAGTCAATGTAAAATGTCTTTTCTCCAAAGTGAAACTCAATGGAAGAAGACACCCTCCGGAAATGACTTTCAAAAATATGCGCGTACAAAAACTTGTTTCCGAAGGTTATAAACATTCCAATGTACCATATGGAAAGTATCATTACCTGCGCCACCATTTTTTTTATTACATCTACGAATTGGTTTCGTCGGATCTTCTTGCGGAAGAACAGGTATCCGTGGTAGAGAAACA
This sequence comes from uncultured Gammaproteobacteria bacterium, assembly GCA_964485585.1. Taxonomy (GTDB): domain Bacteria; phylum Patescibacteriota; class Microgenomatia; order UBA1406; family GWC2-37-13; genus CAZAJT01. The sequence continues at coordinate 296 of CAZAJT010000108.1, read as the reverse complement.
AGATCCCAACGGGATAAAAACCTATAAGCGATTTACTCATGACCCCAAAAAAGAGAAATAAGAGGCTAACGGCAAAATTCCGAAAAAAAAGGACGTATCCAGTCCAACCGAACAGTATAAATATATCCGCATTCACCGTTTGTGCTCTTTGTAAAAAGAGAGGCGAAAATGAAACAGCAATTACACTGAGGAGCGATACTAACTTTTTACTCACTGCCCGTAAGAACAGAAAGTATACAAACATCAGGTTAATAAGAGATACCAAAAGAGCCGCAAGACGGGTTGAGATCTCGCTT
>CAZAJT010000107.1:0-1848 GCA_964485585.1 uncultured Gammaproteobacteria bacterium | reverse complement strand
ATCCTTCGTCGCTTCACTCCTCAGGATGACAGGAAGTGCGAAACTCGTGTCAATATCTTCTTGACAAATAGTTTTTAAAAGAGGACACTCAAAGTATGCTTATAACTAAGGAGGTTTTAGCATTAGAATGAATAACTTTAATTTACTGAAAATAGGAAGCGTCTTTTTTGTAACTATTTTATTTTTGATCCTTGGACATTCGCAGATTGCTGCTAAAGAATCATTGCCTGATTATTTAAATACCTTAGCGCCATCTGATAGACGAAATGGCCTTCTGTCTCCATCTGCCAATGTTACAATAGTCACTTTTGAAGACTATCAATGCGAAGCCTGTGCATATAATCACAAAATTGTAAAGGAACTGATGAGGCTTTACTCGGGCAGACTCAATTTTATATTTCGGCATTACCCCCTCACCAATCAACATCCAAATGCTCTAAAAGCAGCTGCGGTCGTTGAAACAGCAGCTACCCAAGGTAAGTTTTGGGAAATGCACTCTAAACTTCTGGAAAATCAATCCGAATGGGCTAACTCCTCTGATCCAACTGATGATTTTAAAAGATATGCTGATCTTTTTGGGCCTTTAACGATTCCCGATCCCTATGAGGCCAATTTCGCTGAGATTATCAAACGAGATGAAACTGATGCAAAAAAGCTGGGCGTCAAGGGTACTCCGACCACGTTTGTTAACGGTCGTAACGTAGGTTACGTAAGTGATTTAGAAACAATTACTAAGGAGATTGAGAAAGACATACTTGGAGGTTGGTTTAAGTTCTACAATACCAGAACTGGAAAGGAAGAAGACATACCCCCGAGAGAGGGTCAGTTTGAGATTATTGTTGCCAGCGGTGATATCCAATCTGATAAAACAAGCACAGATGTGATTAAAAAATTGCCTATCACTCTCAAATATGAATCTGAGGGAAAAACTTTTGAGCAAACCATCCCTAATGAACCAACGAAAACTTGCAGAGGCGCAACGGGCTGCTCAATCCCTGGACCGAGCAGCGCAGATTTACCTGGAGATAGTGCCAAGTGGAAAATTACAGCTTATGATCCATCAGGGCAAGAAATTGCTATTTATAACGGCGGCATCGGTTCGCAAGACTCTCTTTGGTATTGGAAATCTATGGAAGAGTTTAGAAAACAAGAGGAAGAAGATAATCCTTTCAATCCTAAGAATCCCCAATTTATATTTGCTGCAATATTTTTTCTACTCCTTTTCCTTGCGTGGTGGGTTTGGCATCGAAAACGATAATCATTCAGAAAGAGGCGTTTGCCGCTATGCAGGAAGTTGAAAGAGCAGTGGCGGAAAAGGAGAGAGAAGAGTAGTAAAAAACGCACCGAGCCCGAAGAATAATTCTTTGGACCCGGTGGCGCATAAGGTAAAAACCATTCGGTACGTTTTCTTCATCACGGTGAACTTATTTTTATACTCATAGTATTTTTGAAAAATCAACTGATAATTGGCGCCTTACTATAAAAGTAGCAGGTTTTTTTAAACTTGTCAAGTGCATTTTATCCTATAGACTTTTTTATCAGGAATAATCGTGTGGCGATAACCAAAATTCCCATACACATACGTTAAAGTAATACTTATAATAAAAGTATTACTTATTACAGAAATAATATAATATGCAACTTACTACTACGGTAACACAAAAAGGGCAGGTGACCATCCCAAAACACCTCAGAAAACGTTTTGGCATCAGTCCCTACGATATGGTTCTTATTGACGATTACAATCATAAACTAGCACTGGATCTCTACCAAAAAGATGATCATTGTTTACCATAGTAACCGCAAAACAAAATGTCATCCCCGACTTGATCGGGGATCCAGAAAATA
>CAZAJT010000106.1:0-1850 GCA_964485585.1 uncultured Gammaproteobacteria bacterium | reverse complement strand
CGTCAAGGTTTACCTCAATCGAAGAGATTAGTTCAGCTAAACCAGATCGCTATCTTCCAAATGCAATCTTTACTCGGTAATGCCTCAATAAAGAAATTGAAACAAAATGATTAAATTGTCGAGGTCTAAATTAGAATTGCTTTTTGAATGTCCCCGTTGTTTCGGTGAAATATAAAATTACTATGAAAAAGAGTAAGCAAATTATTAAACAAAATGATTTTACTGAGTTTCTGCTTTACACAACGCCAAATGGGAAAGTAAAGGTTGAAATATTTCTTCATAATGAAAATGTCTGGTTAACCCAGGCTAGAATAGCAGAACTTTTTGGAGTGCAGAGGCCGGCAATTACCAAACATCTAAAAAACATATTTGAGACTAGAGAGTTAGACGAGAAATCAGTTAGTTCCATTTTGGAACATACTGCCAAAGACGGCAAGAAGTACAAAACTCTATTCTATAACCTTGACGCGATTCTTTCTGTAGGTTACAGGGTAAACAGCCGGCAGGCAACACTATTTCGGATTTGGGCGACTGAAAGGCTCAAAGAATACATCATCAAAGGTTTTACAATGGATGATGAAAGACTGAAAGACCCCTACAATATCTTTGGAAAAGATTATTTTGAAGAACAACTTGCCAGGATAAGGGACATACGTTCAAGCGAAAGGCGTATGTACCAGAAGATCACTGATATATACGCCGAGTGTAGCGCGGATTATGATCCTAATGAAGAAATAACCAAGCAATTTTTCGCAACTGTCCAAAACAAACTCCACTTTGCCATGACAGGTAAAACTGCCGCTGAGATAATACACGAAAGAGCAGATAGTACCAAAACACATATGGGTCTCACTGTTTGGAAAAATTCCCCAAGGGGTAAAATTAGAGAATCAGATGTCGTTGTCGCTAAAAACTATCTGAACGAACAAGAGCTTGATCGTCTCAACAGGATCGTCACAATGTATCTTGACTATGCGGAAATGCAGGCTAAGCGTGGAATCGTCATGTATATGAAGGACTGGGTAGTAAAGCTTGATGCCTTTCTTAAATTTAATGAGCAACAAATACTTAGTGACACTGGGCTCATAAGCCACGAAGTAGCAGAAACTCTTGCACTGGGAGAATACGAGAAATATAAAAAAATACAGGACAAAAAATACATTTCAGATTTCGACCGCGAAGTGAAAAAACTTTTGAAGAGAAAAAGGGAATAAATGATTAAATTATCACAGACTTTCTTATTTTGAGTGCTCTCGACGGGATTCGAACCCGTGATTTATAGGATGAGAACCTATTGTCCTAGACCGCTAGACGACGAGAGCTATTTACAGAATTTCAAGGTTTGACATCACAGAAGCTATCTAGTAAGATACTTACGATATTGTAACATGGAGTTTAAGATGAATCAATTATTCGTAACGTCAGAACAGCGTTCTGTCATACAACAATCTATACTGTATGAAAAAAATACAATTGACAAAAGAAGGATACGAAACACTCCAGAAGGAATACCGGGAACTTAAGGAACATAAGAGACCGGCAGCGGTTGAGAGGCTTCAGAAAGCCCGCGCCATGGGCGATCTCTCTGAAAACAGTGAATATACTGCCGCCAAAGAAGATCTCGCGCTCGTAGAAGGACGAGTACAAGAGCTCGAGGAAATACTAAGGGATGTCGAAATCATTGATCAACAGATAGGAGATCGGGTAGTTAAGATTGGCAAGAGTGTAACAGTTGAACGTGAAGGTGAGCGTGCAACGTATATGATAGTTGGAGAATTTGAAGCCGACCCAATGAATAAGAAACTATCTCATACCTCACCGATTGGAAAAGCATTGCTCGGAAGAAAAGT
>CAZAJT010000105.1:0-1897 GCA_964485585.1 uncultured Gammaproteobacteria bacterium | reverse complement strand
GACGACAAGGCGCTGCGAAGCGGGCCGGCGAGGCAGGTTGTTCTTTTGTTTCATGCTTCACGTTTCATGTTTCATACTAATTGACTTCCCTTCTCTACTTTGATAGAGTAATACCCCATGGCAGACCACGAGAGGACACTTGCTATTCCTGACTGGCGATTCTCAAGAAGAACCAGTGCGAAATTAGCAGCCGCGCGATTTGCGCAATCCAGAACGCTTACTGCATTCGCAAAGGCGCTCATGAGTCCGGCAACTCTTATGAGGAGTGCTGATGTGGTTGAGCGGGTAGTTGATGCAGTCACGTCACATGATCAATCAATGCCCGAACATATTGACGACCCTCACCTTCCCGATAGACTTCTTGCCCGCTATCGTGCTTCACAGTTTTATAATGCTGCCGAGATTGATTTTTTAGCAGCCAAGCCACCGTTTATATCCGAGGATACGGGACTTGCTATTAACGCAGCCTTTGTCCGCGGAGGCAGATCAAACTACGAACTTGTCCGGGCACTTTTGGATTACAAACCACCTGAAGGTATCGATTTTCCTTCACGCTACCAGATGGCAGCTAAGATGGCGCGTGATGCCGGAAATCTTGATGCGGTGGACAAAATAGTGCGAACTTCGCCTTGGTTAATTACTTCTCATAAATTTTATCTCGATCTCGCGGTGGTAAAAGGAAGAGATGGAATACCTGAATTGAATAAAGTACGAGACGCCATCGTAGTGCGTGAGAAATTAGGCGGAAGAGTGGTAGAACCATGGGCTGAGTTGGCTGAAGCTCACTTTAAAGCAACCGGTGAATATCCTCAGGAATATTTGCTAAGAGCTCATACTGGATTTACTCATAAGAAAGCGCGCTGTGGAACTTTCACCGATGGAGGAGTCGCGTTGATGAAAGCGTATGGAACTTGTGGAGATACCCAAAAGGCGATTGATTTATTTGATAGAACAACATCAAGCGGTGCAAGACTTGGATTTTCATCAACAAGCGGAGTAGTTGAGGCATTGTTTCACTGTGCACAGCAGGACTTTCTCGGAAACAGGCCTGGAATGGCTCAAACAGCAATAGAAAAAGCGTTAGAGGAGCTCGGTAAAATGGGTTCTCACGCGTTTTCTTCGCCGGTAGCTCTGATTGCTGTCAGGATTCGCAGCTTGGAAATGAGAATGGGATTACTTATCGAATCAGATCCTCTCGAGAAGTTTCTTTATTACACTCGGTATGGTGAAAATCGCATTAACGCAATTGTTGAGTATGCACGAGCCTTGTTTAATTTGGGACATAATCCTGAGCGGGCGTTTGATATAGGTCACCATGAGGTTAGGATTTTACAGGGAGGTAATGATGTTATCTTCAAAGATTTATTTAGCAACGATTATCTCAATATTCTAGAAACCCTGGCTGCTGCTGAAGCACAGTTTGGAAGACTCCATAAAGCATTTGAGCTTTTAGAGAAAATGGAAGAGATTCATCAAGAAGAACCGACTGTCCTAACTCGCATAAAGTTAGCACGAATGAAAGCTGAAATCGCAGCAGCGTATGCGAAGCAGGGACTTAGGCTCGACCAGATTGCGCAACTTACACCTCAACAGCGCTCTTCACTCTGGAGAAGCGACGACTCGCGTGTCCGTGAAGCTCTCCGGTATTACAATATACGCTAACATAACGATTCGTTGAACGCCTATTGCTTGACGCTTTACGGTTAGGGTATTATCCCTTGCATCCGCATTTAACCTTTCTCCACCCCGGGAGTGGAGGAGAAGATTATAGCAGTTTATTTTAAACAGAGAATTTTTTTCAGTCCGTTTGCAATTTCTTTCCGGTGGTTGGGGTCTTTCAGAATATGAATAGCCGTCGGGAGAATTGAGAGAACAATAATTGCCGCAATGATTGGGA
>CAZAJT010000104.1:0-1998 GCA_964485585.1 uncultured Gammaproteobacteria bacterium | reverse complement strand
GGTAACGTCTCTATTTTATCTTAGAAACTTGTCTTAGTTTATAGGGGGCGGGTCATGTGTGGGCCGGAAATGTTAAAAAATATGTACCTGGTTTAATTACAGCGCCAATTCACATTATTGTTTTCCTGATATTTTGTTTCAAAGTTATCTATTAGACTTTCTCCTTTCCAGTCAGTATAAATTCGAGCACACATTGTCGTTACCAGCTAAAAAAATGATGGAAACAATAATAAATACACAAAATTACAATAAAGTATGAAAACTTATTTATTCCACGGAAGAGTAATACCCGAACGAGCACAAGTTAATCTAACAGGATTAAATGAGATGGAGTTTATACAAACTGAGAGTGATCTTCGATTTAAATTCAAGGTAAGTATTATTCTTTCAGAAATTTCGGTGTTGGTTAAATCTGAAAGATGTCAAGCCCCCCTTTTCTGAAGACAGTATTCTGGGAAATGTAACAGTGCATATTTAACCGGCGACATTTTCAAAGATCGGTGGATTCTTTGAAAATTGTAGTAGTGAATTTGAGAATAGATTTCTTCGATGAGTTCACCTGCGGTATCGAACCGTTCAATCTCTCCAAACTCATCTTTGAAGTGACCAAAAAATGATTCCTTGTACCCGTTTTGCCAGGGAGATGCTTTAGCAGAAACAGAAACGTTTACTCCTTTCAGTTCGAGGTAATCAGTGACCGCCTGTGCCATAAACTCTTTTCCCTGATCTGTATGAAAATATGTAGGGACATTCCCCGTTGCCAGTATGGCTTGTTTAATGACTGAGATGATGAGAACGGCGTCATGAAACTTGCCAACTTGAGAGGAGAGGATTTGGCGGGTAGCCAAATCCTCAATAGTAGCCAGGTACCAAAACTGACCCTGATATTTGAAAAAAGAAACATCACACACCCAAATGAGATGCGGAACAAATAACGCTTCCGGAATCTCTTTGATGAGGTTTGTATAATTATGGTTGTAGGTCGATACCGTACAAAAATACTTCTTTTTTCTCCTCGGTGCTTTAATCCCAAATAGTTTCATCACCCGCTCTGTACGCTTGTGATTGACCCCCAATTCTAGTGCCATTTTGTACTGGCCATAGGCGGGGTTAGTAATATGCGCATTGTTAATCCGATCAACTAATGCTTGATCATTCTTAGGTTGTTTGTTCGTGCGGTAGATGTTTTTCCGAGAGATCCCCAGAGCATCTGCACGTACTGATTTCATTTGACCACGAGTGACGAGTTCAACTTTTTTTTCCTTGACTCATATCAAACGTGAGTTCTCCAACGAGTCGTTTGAGTTCTTCATTTTCCCTCTTTAGTTTGTTGTATTTAATGACGGATACAACCTCTTCACCGGTATCGGATCTCAACCAGTAGTAAATAGTCTTGTCGCTGATCCCATATTGAGAGGAAAGAGCCGGTACTTTTTCTCCTGCTCGTATCTTTGCCAAAATCTCATCTTTCTTTTCCTTTGGAATTCGTGAAAACATATGCACCCCCTTTGGTAACGTCTCTATTTTATCTTAGAAACTTGTCTTAGTTTATAGGGGGCGGGTCAAGAAGATATTCCCGATATATTGAGCTTAAAAAACTTCGTAACGGATAGTGTATCATTTTTTGTTGATTGTATTGGTTTTGATAACGGATGTGGTTACGTAGTTGAGATTGATTCTTGTACTTATAATGAGGGCAATGATTTTACAGTTTTTGGTGTAAATATTAAGGATTTAAAGGATGAAGGAAGATGGGAGTCAACACTAAAAGTTATTGAGGCATACTCTCGAGGAACAGATTCGCAAAAGCGACAACTCCAACGTTCTTTATCAGAATTAAAAAGAGGAATTAAAGTTAGTCATGATACTGGATTTCACGCATACCGGGCAATTGAGTCAATTAAACTTTCATTTAATGATTCGTGGGATGATATGAATACTGCTATAAATCAACCCACGACCTTACGGTCGGGGTTTTATGATTATGCAACTCCGAAA
>CAZAJT010000103.1:0-2011 GCA_964485585.1 uncultured Gammaproteobacteria bacterium | reverse complement strand
AGAAGGAAGATATTTTCAGCCTGGTCCCCCCATAAAGACGAATAGGAAGCAGCAGATGATTTTGACAACAACGAATGAAGAATTTCTGAACAAAAACGAATTAAAGAATCTAGAGGTATCTGAGCTGGAAAAGTAGATGTATTTTACTTCTGCTGTGACGCCAAGTGGTCGACTAGTGATTTGAAAATGTTAATGTCTTCGACTGTGGCTACTCGAACAAATGCATCATAATCTGATTGCACAGGACCAAGGCCACCCATCCAGAATGGTCTTGACCATAACTCAGCCTGCTGTCCTCGCGGTAGCACTAAGAACCCTCTGTTGGTAGAGCGAGTGTAATTGACAAGAAAGGGCACCCTAATGACGATTAACGACGATTCTCTTGGTGGAACTTTACCGACTGAACCAATGAGTATTTTTACAGAGCCTCCTGACTCAAGAGGAACTGTTTCTTCTGCTACGGTGTACCTGTTTGTATCGCGTTCTTTTAATTTTTTCTTATCAGAAGGATTAAAGAACGGGCTAGATCCGTTCCACGCCATTCGAATAAATCCAGGTCTTTTTCCTTTGGATTCAAGAATAAGAGCAGCGCTATCTCGAAGATCAACGGCTAGCTGATCAGCTTCTATTCGTTCATCTTCAGTTATCGGAGGAACATGCGGAATACCCCAAAACCTGTTTTCAAAAGAGGCCTTATTCCAAGCTACTTTTGATTCTGAATCTGATAATACTTTAGTATAAGGTGATGTCGCTTTTGTCAAAGTAGAAATTTGTGCTGCAGCTTCTTGTGCTTCTCGCTTTTGTCGCTCTAGTACTGCTGCTTGTAGTCTCTTAAAGTTTACTGACACCTTACCCATAGGAGCGAAACTTGCTTCTTCTGTCAGCAAGACTGCTTGTCCTAATGACTTCTCTCCATCAACTTCGTAGGATTGATTAAGAACCCCTTTTTCTTTGACGAGCCAGTCTATGTATGAAGCATCTGGCCCAATCTCTTCTACTATTCTCGTTGCGAGCTGTGCACCCTGTTGCACATCAAGACTTGTCAGATTTCTTGCAATAAAAAGGGTACTTTCCTTAATTCCCGATTTGGGAGAAGTTACATTAGGAATTGATTGTTGGAGATATGGATCTATAGAAGGAGAGATTTCTTCAATAACAGCTGGAACACTAGTTGGAGTTGTAGATCCAGTTTCAATTGTCATTTACAAACTATAGAACAGCGTTTTGATTGTGTCAATGGGAAGATTTGATATATGCTACAATCATCTCGTAGTGAAAGATTTTGATGTTTCTGAGCTGAAGAAGCTCTATTTCCCTCCTCCCGATTCTCACAAAGGCCAGAATGGGAAGCTGCTTTTGATCGGCGGATCGCATCTGTTTCATGCTGCGAGCCTGTGGGCACTGAAAGTTGCCTCGCGGATTGTCGATATGGTGTTTTATTCATCGGTTCCTGAGAATAACCAGATCGTGTTGGAGGCGAAGAAAGAATTTCGGGATGGGATTGTCGTGCCGAGGAAGCAGCTTGAGAGCTATATCGATGAAGCAGACTGCGTGTTGATTGGACCGGGGATGGTCCGTTCGGAGCACGGAATGTCAAATATCAAATATCCAATGTCCAATATACAAGAAATAAATCAGATTCAAGACGAAGGGGAACAGACGTATTATTTGACGAAATATTTATTGACGAAATATCCACAGAAGATCTGGGTAATTGATGGGGGAGCTTTGCAAATGATGGAGAAGGAGTGGCTACATGGCTTAGGGCAAGCTATCCTCACTCCTCATCATAAAGAATTCGAGAGGTTGTTTGGGATAAACGTAACACGTAACACGACACAAGAAACACGAGAAGAGTATCTGCAACGTGTCACGAGTCACGTGTCACATGTAGCGAAAGAGTATGGGTGTACTGTTCTCTTGAAGGGTGAAGAGGACATTGTTTGCAGTCCTACGGAGTGTGTTGCGGTCAAAGGCGGCAATGCAGGGATGACCAAAGGCGGGACAGGCG
>CAZAJT010000102.1:0-2112 GCA_964485585.1 uncultured Gammaproteobacteria bacterium | reverse complement strand
AACTTCGCGGGGGTAGAAGTCAGGATAAAGATAGTACGATAATCCCTGGCAGAACGAGATTACGCTTCCTGATGTGTAAAGAGGAATTGCTTGGCTGAGTGCCAGATATCCAGATTTCGGGTGGAGAAGCTCTTCAATACTCACCCTCCCGCTCATCCAGAATTTTTGAGGGCGCAGCCGCTTGAAGGCTACGTTGTTATATGACCGGAGTGGTACTGGAGCGAAGGTGTAAACAGTATATCGATTTACTTTATCATATAGCGCGAAGGCGTTTAATATATCATAGGTAAACCGGTAAGTGCCATAGGGATGCTTTTGATCACAGACCGCTCCGCCGTCAACTGAGATATTCATTTTTTAAGTATAAACTCCGCAATGGTTTTGGGAATACGAATGACTTCGTAGCATTTTTGTAAAAGCGTTCCATACTCCATCAGAAACTTTAACCGGTTACGGGAAAGATACCGCTGTTTTTGCGAATTCTTTTTTGAAGTTTCAAAATGTTCATAGGTTGTATGAGAATCTATCCCGACGCGAAAGTATGCTTTTCGCGCTCGATAGCAATACTCGACATCTTCATAATACATAAAGTAGCTTTCATTGAAGTAGCCGATTTTATCAATAACCTTTCTTTTTATGCACATGAAAGAGCCGGATACAAAATCAACCGGTTGAAACCGCCATCTCGGCTTACTGGTCATAAGCCCTCCGCTCATCCGCCATTTATCAATTTTTCCTCCGTAGTAGATTATTCCGTCCTGCTTCATGGCAAAGCCCCAGATATCAAAGATACGTGACCCTGCAAGAAGTGATTCTTGCGGTATGTTCTTTAGTGAGATATCAGGATTTGCAATAATATAAACGTCAGCTTTCTTTTTCTTCAATTGAGTATTGATTGCAGCAGCGTAGCCCATATTCTTATCAGCTACATCAAAAAAAACGAGATTGAAATGGGTTCCTGTGAACTCTTGCTTGAGCCGTTCGATCTCGTTTCGGGGTGTATGGAAAAGAATAAAAATTATTACGCACGTCATAATCTTACTTGAATCTCGTAAAATCTGGTCGTACATGTTTAAGGAGAGCTTTTAAATCAATGCTAGGATCCTGTAAAGCACCAGTAACAACCGGATAATTCAATATCGGCAATACGATCTGCGCTCCTTTCTCCAATCCTCTATTTTCATTATCATCTGATCGGATATCAATAACCAACGCATCAGTCAACCCATACTTATCTTTAACAGATGTAATATAGAATGCGTGCATACCTGCGGCGATCTCTTCTCCATCAATGGGAATTGTTGACTCAACACTTGTACTCGTTCCATCTATCCGCGTTACGGGGTATGAAAGCGTATAAGAATCATCGCTATTTCTCCAAAGATCAGCAAAGAAGTCATTTGCTTCCTCCTGTTTTTTGTACTCAAGATGTAACCGGTGATATTCAAGAATGTACGCAGCGGCTCGTGCGAGCGAGCGGGAGAAAACATTACCCCTTATCTTCTCATCAGAAGACAATCTGTTAAAATACTCCGGTACCTGTAATAGAATGAGCCACGCTAAGTACTCTTGGCATTCTCCAATCTCAGCCTCGTTAATAACTCCTTTCAGTTGTCCTTGAACAAACTGACGGGACTGTGTCACCGAACCATTCATAGCAGCTCTTCTTATTGGATAAGACCAGGTTCTTACCGTGTCATAAACCTGGGTCTTGAGATCCTGGAATGCGGCGCTTCTTTTTTTTGCAAAATAGCATGACGGCAATAGTACTCCCAATCCATTAACTTTTATAAGATTTTTTAAATACTCTATACGCTTTTCATACGAGAGGAGTAAATACCTGTTATCTGTCATATCAGGTGTGAAGAGAACCCCTTTTCCGCTGCGGGACTCAGCAAATGAAAACTCAATATTGACTTCATCAGGTAATCCATCTTCAGCATAGGAAACATATACCGGCCCGACTCCTCCAACAGTATGAATGTTTAATGTCAGAAATGGACTTTTCTCATCACCAGTGAGGGAAAAGGTATATTCATCCCTTGTACCACATCGACTAGAGAAGGAATATCCGGCTACTACCTCACCCCTCTCAAGAGTATAAGTAATATC
>CAZAJT010000101.1:0-2146 GCA_964485585.1 uncultured Gammaproteobacteria bacterium | reverse complement strand
TATGGCGACGATGACCAAAAGTATTATGTACATGATTTTTTTCATTTGTATAGAAACAGGTTAATTATAATAAAAAATTAAAACAATGTGGACTTTTCACGACTTTATTTAAGATAACTATCGAAATAAATTGCATGACAGGTGTAACCATCTGGATTTTTTTCAAGATAATCTTGATGATACTCTTCGGCAGGATAAAACTTTTCAAGCGGCTCAAGAGTTGTGACCACCAGATCCTTCCAACGTTTTGAATTATTTACTATCTCAATAAATTCCTTGGCCTCGGCGCGCTCTGTTTCATTTCCATAAAATATCGCCGAACGATAAGATGTGCCGCGGTCATTACCCTGCTGGTTCAGCGTGGTCGGATTATGTATTTGGAAAAAAAAGTCGAGTAATTTTTTATACGAAGTTACTTTGTCATCGTACTCTATTTCTACCGCTTCCGCATGACCGGGATGATTCTCATAGTTTGGATTTTCGTTCAAACCACCGGTATAACCAACAACGGTTTTTAGCACACCCGTTTGCTTGCGAATCAAATCTTGCAAACCCCAAAAACATCCTCCTGCTAAAACAATTTTTTTATTCATATTATTTTCCCGGAATAAACCGCATTGAAATTGAGTTGACGCAGTGTCGAATATTCTTGTCAGTTAATCCTTCGCCAACAAAAAGATGTCCCAGATGTCCGCCACATTTGGCGCAAGTTATTTCCGTACGTATACCGTCAGCATCGAGACTCTTATTCACCGCGCCCTCTATCTCATCATCAAAAGACGGCCAACCGCATGTTGACTCAAATTTATCTTTGGAATTATAAAGCGGGGCATCGCATTGACGACACACATACACGCCCGTTTCTTTATTGTTCACATACTCTCCCTTAAACGGCGCTTCTGTACCTTTTTGTATGATTATCCGCTCTTCTTGTGGTGTTAATTTGTTCATAAACTATAACGGATTAATTATAACAAAAATTACAATAATGTGAGTTTTATTAATTCAACATCCAAAGGTAATGTGCAAGCACATATGGCGGTTTCCTCCAAAATGGAGGAATGGCAATCCATATGGCAAAAACAATTAAAGAGGAGAGGTTAAGATGGGTTCTGCCCATAGCAAGGAAGGAAGTCAGAATGGTCGATGCAGCCAGAGTATGCCCGCATAGCCAAAGAAGCTTGGAACGCTGACTATCAGCATACAAACAATGCGGCGAAGCTGGACTCGAATTAAAATCAACAGCACGCAAAACGCAAGAAAACGAAACTCCGATTCGGGTCAAGGAGCATATTATTGAACTCCGGAAGCAAACCAAGAAATGCGCTTTGAAACTGCATTGGCATATGGAGAAGGAGAGATTGATTGTTCCCGCTAGAACCATTGGTGAAATTCTGAAACGAGAAGGATTGGTAAGAAAATACAGGGTAAAACGAATCAAATACAAATATATTAAAGCCTCAATGAAAGCCGGTGAATGCGTTGAAATTGACGTAAAGTATGTTCCCGGAACCGTTGCCGGACAACAATATTTTCAATATACGGCCATTGATAGGGCGTCCAGGTGGAGACATCTGGAAATATATGATCAACAGGTAAATCATCACAGCGTTTTGTTTCTTGAAGAAGTAATCCGAAGAGCTCCATTTACAATTCTCTCCATCAAAACCGACAATCATGCGACTTTTACCAATTACTACACAGGAACAAATAAAAGAAGCGATCTTTTGGTGAAATCGCTTCATGCGCTGGATGCGCGTTGCCGAGAACTCGGCATTAAGCATTATTTGATTGATCCCGGAAAGCCGGCGCAGAATGGCACCGTGGAACGCAGCCATCGTGAGGATCAGGAAAAACTATACGACCGATTCTCTTTCAACGGAGAGGAAGATTTGCGATACCATGTCAGATTGTGGAATATGTATTACAATGACCTTGAACACTGCGGATTGAATGGCAAGACTCCAAACGAATTTCTCGCAGATTATCAACTAATCAATCCGCCAAATGTTCCTGCCTAAGACAGTGATATAGAGCGTTGAGACAGGGCTGGTAAATCAAAACCCAAGATGATTGCCCCTAAAACACAAAAATCCCGACGTAATGCCGAGATTCCTGTGATGATATCCAATCAACCCATGCCTAC
>CAZAJT010000100.1:0-2179 GCA_964485585.1 uncultured Gammaproteobacteria bacterium | reverse complement strand
ATCAAAAACTACATAGGTAAACGCATGACCAAGATGAGTAGTGTCATAGGGCGTGATGCCACAAACATACAATGATACGTTCTTGTCACGAAGTGGAATAAACGGTTCTTTCGTGCGCGAATACGAATTATACAATTGCATGACTAACCATTATACTGGTTATAGTCTCCTTCTACCACCCACAGCCATGCGAAGCTTTTCCTAAACACAAACATTCCACCCCTGGGGTGGAATTCAGGTTATCAAACGCCTCTTTCCTTTTTTCGACTAAGAAGCTCTACCACTTCATCGTCAGTAACCTGAGCGAAATCCTCGTAATAACTACCAATTGCGCTAAGTTCAGGAGGCTGAGAAATACAAATAAAATCGTCTACTTTTATTTTAATTATTTCCGCGGTTTCCGGCGCGCATACCGGTACGGCAAAAATTACTCTATGAGGACGCAGACGATACGCCGCTTTAATTGCTGCAAACGCGGTCACACCGGTTGCCACTCCATCATCAACGAGAATAACAGTATTCATCTGAAGATCAGGAAGCGGTTGACTGTACCGATAGATCTCGATGCGGCGGCGAAGCTCACGCTGTTCTTTTTCGATTATCGACGCCAGTTCGCTATCGGAGACTTCGAGAGTTTGTATCATCTGCGTATCAAGTATCTTCACGCCGCCCTCAGAGATCGCACCAATCCCTAGCTCGGGATTGTGCGGCGCTCCAAGTTTACGCACAACCATCACGGTAAGAGAAACATCCAACTGTTTTGCAATCTCATATCCAACCACTACTCCACCCCGCGGCAGTGCCAAAACAATAGGATTTGCATCATGAAAACGCTTGAGACGCTGGGCTAATCGCATTCCCGCATCCTGTCTATTGCGAAAAACAGTCTCCTGCTGATCCATGGTATATACCGTATAGTATACTTTACTACTATGCATGCGCCGGATCAAAGAAAAGTGATGGAATTTTTTGCACAATATACTCCTACTCAGATACAAAAAGGCATTGTCCTAGTAGGCCCCGATGAGACTCCATCTTATGCGTTTTATCTGGTAAAGGGTTTTGTACGGGAGTACACCATTTCTCCGGAAGGAAACGAATTTACCCTCCATATGTTTGCGCCTTATTCCTATTTTCCCATGATGACTGTGCTTGCCGACATTCCAAACCGATATTACTATGAAGCAGCAACAGATGCGGAAGTCTATCGTGCTCCTAAAAAAGAGGTGGTAACTTTTCTGAAGGAAAATCAGGATGTGCTTCTTGATCTTACTACCCGCCTGCTCAACGGACTTGATAAAGTCACCATGCGCATTGAACAGCTCGTCTTCAGATCGGCGCGTGCGCGCTTAACTTCCATACTCCTTTTTCTTGCGCGACATTTCGGTCCCACCTACATTTTTACTCATAGAGAACTCGCCAGTCTTGCCGGCGTGTCGAGAGAGACAGTAAGTCGCATTATGGAGCAGTTGAAAAAAAAGGGGGTTATTAAGTATCATAATCAGCAGATCGCCATTCCCGATCTGGAAATATTGGAGGCAGAGCTCGCCGAAGATTAACGAAGTATTGGAAATTGTTTGACAAGCGAAGTTTTTGACCACCACCCGCCAAATCCCAACCAATCACCTGAATTGACCAATGTCAAACCGATAAAAAGTACCAAATATACAGAATGTTCGTCAAGCAGCGGATTATTTTTCGGCGGTAGTAATGAAAGCCACATGAGAAACATCATAATCGCACCCGAATATCCTGCGATCTTTACTCCGATACCAAGAATCAGCGCCAAACCAATAAGTAATAATCCTGACATAAAGAGCAGATCAATAATAGTGTTTCCCGAGAGGCTCTGATAAAACGAGACAAAAGGACCATGCGTAGCGGATTTCAAAAATCCTGCAGTGGGAGAAACTCCTTGAATCCATGCTTTATCAGGTGTCGTCGCAAAACCAAGACCAAGTAGCTTATCAAAAAACGCCCACAGCATAATAAATCCAAGCATGATACGAAGAGTCGCCCAAACATATTGTTTCGCAGTATATACTATACTCTAAAAATAGTATAAAATTATTACAACCGCAGTGACTCATATCACCAAAAATCCTTGATCCCAGATCTTTCCCCTTCACGAGTTTCGCAGTTGTCATTCTGATCGGCCAATGGCCGAGAAGAATCTCTC
>CAZAJT010000099.1:577-2231 GCA_964485585.1 uncultured Gammaproteobacteria bacterium | reverse complement strand
TCAAAGCATATTGAAACAAGCGAAGATTACTGACGGTGTGGAATATCCTCCACCAAATCCCCAAGAGTCTGCACTTCTAAGAAAACTCGTGCAGTTTACTGATGTTATCGAAGAAGCAGCCCTTTCTTACTCTCCTCACCCAATCGCCAACTATCTCTTTGAACTTACACAACTCTATAATTATTTTTACCAAAAGCACTCTGTTTTAAACGCCGAAATGAAAATGAAAGAATTACGCCTTATGTTAACACAGACGGTAGCAACAACCGTTAAGCATGGTCTCTATCTTCTTGGTATCGAAACGGTTGAGAGAATGTAGTAGAGATGACAGATATTTGATCCCAGATGTCTGATGACAGATGCCTGATATTTGTTTTGTTCTGACATCTGAAATCTGTCATCTGATATCTAATATCTTAATTATGGCATTTTTCATTTGTTCAAATTGCGCGTATGGATCAGCTTCATGGATGGGGAAATGTCCTGACTGTGGACAATGGAATACCTTTAAAGAACAACGTGATGGTAAGGATTCACGCAGTACGGAATCGGTATCAAAACTTGCGACTACCCCGCTTTCCAAGATTCAACCACTGGTAAAAAGCAGAATAAAAACGGGTGTCTATGAATTTGATCGTGTACTGGGAGGAGGATTCGTCCCCGGTGAAGTAGTGCTGCTTACCGGAGAGCCCGGAATAGGAAAGTCCACTTTGCTTCTCCAATCATTACAACATCTCAAAACACTTTATATCTCGGGAGAAGAATCAGCGGAGCAGGTAAAAGAACGCGCGGAGCGACTTGCAATAAACCTTTCTGAATTTTTATTTTCAGATACTTTACAGATCGAAGGTATAGTTCACGGGGTAGAAGATATGAAAAATACTATTGAGCTGATAGTCATAGACTCGGTTCAAACTATTTATTCTAAAAATGTTGAAAGCACATCGGGAAGTATTTCCCAGCTGAAAGAAACTACCGCACAACTCATCCAACTGGCAAAAACACAAAAAACTCCCATTGTTATTATTGGTCATGTTACGAAAGAAGGTGATATCGCTGGACCAAAAACACTGGAGCATATGGTTGATGCCGTGCTCACATTTGAAGGTGAAAAAGTATCACAGTTTCGCGTACTGAGGGCACAAAAAAACAGATTTGGATCAACCGATGAAATTGGTATTTTTGAAATGGCTAAAGAAGGACTTGTTGAAGTCAGTAACCCGCTCGCCTTTTTGGAACATACTGATGAAAAGGTACCGGGAAAATCTATTATTGGTCTTGCAGAAGGCAAGAGACCACTCTACTTTGAAATTCAATCATTGGCTTCGCCAACCGTGCTTGCGATACCACGAAGAGTAGTAAAAGGCGTTGATTATAATAAAGTATTGCTCCTTCTGGCTGTCATCCGGAAACAACTCAATATTCCCCTCGACACATTTGATATTTATATCAATGTGATTGGTGGAGTTTCTATTAAGTCTACTGCCGCTGATCTTGGCATTACCGCTTCACTCATTTCTTCTATTAAAAACATACCTCTGCCAAAAAAATCGCTCTTCATCGGCGAAGTAGGACTCCTCGGAGAAATACGGAAAACCTACTTTGAAGACCGAATCATGCAGGAGGCAAAACGACTTGCCTTTCAACAGATCTA
>CAZAJT010000099.1:0-567 GCA_964485585.1 uncultured Gammaproteobacteria bacterium | reverse complement strand
CGAAATGTAAAATCAGTAAAAGACCTCAAAAAAATACTTACTCTTTAATATAATTCTTTTTCAGCACTGATTTTTTACCATTCGCTCCCACAACTTCTATCACTAGCTCGTTTTTGCCGTCCCGTACCGGGAAATTATACTCAAAGATTCCCTCCCGGTTAGGATACACTTTCTCTCCATAGATCGTCACTGTTGCTTCCTTTTCCGTCCTTCCTACTATTTTTATCAACTCTTCAGATCGGACTCTATCTCCCTGAGGAGAAATAATTACTATATTCGGGGGAGATAAAAATTGCTTTAACTGGTAACTAAAGTAACTGAGAAAAAGTATTATTATGAGAAACAAACTAAGTGCCATTAATTTTTTCGATTGCGGGGTGAGATATCCAGGAGTAACATTCTTACGAATGTGAATATCGTCAGTATTCTCGAAATCCCTTCTAAAAAACGCGAGTATTTTTTGTGTATCTAAACCCAAGTACTTCGAGTAGTTTCTGATAACACCCGTACTATAGATTTTTGAAGAAAAGAAGTTCCAGTCATTTTCCTCAACTGCACGGAGTATTT
>CAZAJT010000098.1:0-2234 GCA_964485585.1 uncultured Gammaproteobacteria bacterium | reverse complement strand
ATTGTCAAAAGATTTTTTATAAACTATTTTCCAATCAAGCACATCTTGCTCTTTTACAATCGTTGCACCTTCCTTTGTAATCACCATAATGCGGTCGAGCTCAAGAATTTTTGGATATATTATTCTGTTTTTCTCATATTCTTTATCTCGTTGAGACATATTGTTCTTGTAAATAAGACTAAGATGAGGACTTAAGGAATAGTCATATGCCGATTGGAATCGTGATTGTAAACGTTGAAATAATTGTTGTAACGATTCACTGATTTGATACTCAATATATAAGGTTTTTGTAAATACGTCAGAGTATTGTATGTCGTCTGCCTCAACCATGAATGATTTAACACTATTCGTTTCATCATTAACAACCGTTATGACGTCTTCGGGCATCATTGAGGAACCGAGATAATAGGCTGTAATATGAGGAATAAAGGAGCAGGCTTGATATTTATGAGCAAGGTCATTGATAATTATTTGAAGTTTTGATTCCTGTTTTTTTTCCGGAACAAGCCAGATGGATACATCGGTTGCCATACGGAAAGTATACAGATTGTTTTATTCATCTGCGGTAGTTCATCGGCGATAAACGACTTTCAGTCAATGATCAGAAATCCAGATCCCGGAGCTCGATATAGAACTTGAAATATTGTAAGTTTATGCAGAAGTGAAATATTTTTCTTTGATGTCTGAAGGAAGAGCTCTTGATTCTTCTTGTAAAAATCTACTCGCATGTAAAACCTCTATTCTTACTGGTTTTTTTTGCTTAGAGAAATGCACAATGAAATTGCCTTCCATTTCGGCATGATCGTATGGAATCTTGCTCAACTGAAGAACTAATATGTCGTCTTTCTTATAGTACTTAATTTTCATATCTCCCTTTCTCCGCGGGAAAAAACGTAATTACCTTAATTATAGCATCTTCAAATTTGTATACAACAGCCAGCGAATGTGCCTTATCGAGTTCATCAATAATTCTTATTAAATTATCTGGCAATAGTTCTTTGGAAAGAGATTTCTGTAGAGTGGCTCTTATTTTAGTTCGATTTATTTTAAACTTCTTGGCCTCTTTGGTTTTCAGCTTCTCTTTAACATGTTTTGTAAAGATGATTTTCACAAATTAATCTTATCACGGTAAATGAGAGTATTTTACTATTATAAAATTTACGTCTATGGGAGGAGAGTATAAAAAACATCAAGATCGTAGATTTTCATTTATCATTGTACTATGAATATTCAGATATTTGGACATGTTAATGTTGATAAAAATACATCGGAGCAGTCTTCCTATGTGGCTGCTGGTAGTCCGGCGATGTTTATAAATAAAGTCTATCGTCAACTTTCTGATTGTAATGTGAGTATTATTGCGTCGTACGGTGCAGATTACAAACAATACTTACAGGATGTGAATATCTATCCTGCAAATCCAAACTGCAATAAAACTCTCATATATGAAAACGTATCAAAAATGGGAGGAAGGACGCAGAAGGCATATCACAGAGAAGAAGCACAGCCGGTACCACTCGCCAAGACATTAAAAAATACCATTAAAGAAGCGGACATCATTTTTTTTGCCCCACTCCTCCCTAATTTTCCAGAGAAATATTTTTCGCAAGTCGCCTCATATACGAATAAGAATGCTTATAAAGTGTTACCTCCCTAAGGTTTCTACAGAAACTTTGATGGTCAGGACAATATGATAGGTAGAGATTTTAGTGAAGCTGAAAAAATAATTCCGCTTATTAATATAGTTGTCGTATCTGAGCAAGATCATCCTAATATATTTGAGGATGCGAAACAGTGGGCGAAAGATTATAGTGTTATTTCCATTGTAACAATTGGTGAAAAAGGAGCGATAGCATTTCAAGGAAAAAAGGAGATCGCTTTACCGACTCGGCCGGTTCCCGAATCAGAAATCATCGATTCGGTTGGATCGGGAGATATCTTTAGCGCAGGGTTTGCCTATCGGTACCGGCAGACTCATGATATTAAAGAAGCAGGAAGGTTTGCAAACGAGCTTGCGCGCCAATGTCTCTTTTGTACTTTAGATACAATCCAGATCGATTTTTCCAGACTTCTGTAAGAAGTAAGTTGAAGTTATGAGATACGTCAATGTCCCGGAGCTCGATATATTATTGTGAAGCTACAGATCATCATCCTTCGTTATGGGAGAATACTCTTTATTCAAGAGATTTTTTGCCTTCGATAGTGTATAATAAAGGTACTACCATGACATGGTA
>CAZAJT010000097.1:0-2333 GCA_964485585.1 uncultured Gammaproteobacteria bacterium | reverse complement strand
AAATTCAGTATGGTGGGTGACAGATCCTGGCTTTGCGATAACCTGTCCCCGCTCAACATCGGTTTTTTCAACGCCTCGAAGAAGAAGGCCGGTGTTATCCCCTGCCCGTGCTTCATCAAGTGTCTTTCTAAACATCTCAATACCGGTGACAACGGTCTTTTTTGTAGCTTTGACACCAACAATCTCAATCTCTTCGTTGACCTTGAGCACTCCTCTTTCTACACGACCGGTAACCACCGTACCGCGTCCTTGAATGGTAAATACGTCTTCAACCGGCATCAAGAATGGCTTGTCAACCGGTCGAACCGGCTCTGGAATATACTCATCAACCGTATTCATAAGATCCTCAATTGCTTTTATTGAATCGGGGTCGTCCTGAAGAGCCTTGAGTGATGATCCCTTGATAACCGGCACTTCATCGCCAGGATATCCATATTTCTTCAGAAGATCACGGACTTCCATCTCGACCAGATCAATAATCTCCTTATCCTGAACCATATCGACTTTGTTCAGATATACAACGATTGCGGGTACGTTTACCTGTCGTGCGAGCAGAATATGCTCTCGAGTCTGAGGCATTGGGCCATCGGGAGCGGAGACAACGAGTATTGCTCCATCCATTTGTGCGGCACCGGTGATCATATTCTTGATATAGTCTGCGTGCCCTGGAGCGTCAATATGCGCATAGTGTCGTTTCGGAGTTTCATATTCTGAGTGGTGTATGTTGATGGTGACACCACGAGCTTTTTCCTCAGGTGCTTTATCAATCTCCTCATATTTTAAAAATTTTGCGGTTCCTTTTTTAGAAAGAACGTAGTGAATTGCTGAAGTGGTTGTCATCTTACCGTGATCGACGTGACCAATAGTACCAATGTTTAAATGGGGTTTAGTTCTTTGAAACACACCTTCTGCCATAATATTAAATTAATTTTTAAAATAGGGGAATTAATGTATAAAAAAATAAGCATCTTCTCCATGTTAGAAGGAGAAAAAATGCAGTTGATTTCTTTCCTCTACCCTCATATGATAAATCTTATCATGCTAAAAGTCAAGACCTTTTTGCATATTCTCAAAAACAGTATCATTCCCCATCACCCCTATTATCATAAGTTGTTAACAACAAAGCTCGTACTGTCGGTTAAATATTTTGTTGCTTTAAATCTTGCCACGTACTTTCTATTCATACTATTATTTGCCTTTCGGTACCAGCCGGTTCCTTTTCTTTATACATTGACTGACTCATTTATTAAAGGTCTCGAGTCTTATCCATCAAAACTCGTTATCTCAATTCAGAACGGAAATCTCCATACCAACTACGATCGACCTTACTTTATGTGGATGGATTACAGAGACTCGAAAATCCTTTTATTTGTCATCGACGAAAATGCCGTGCCGGAACAAATAAAACAATATAATTCAATAGCCCTTATTACCGGAAAATCAGTTGCAATACGGGATATTGCCAATCCGAATTATTATTCGGTAACTCCTCTGCAAAATCTGACCGTAACAATTAATAAAGAAGGAATTAACCAGTATACTGCTTTACTGCGGCAGTATATTCCACAAACACTCTCTCTTCTCCCGCTTTTTGTCCTCGCACTCTTCCCTCTTATCATCATTATTATTAATACCGGTGTCATCGCGCTCGCAAGTGTTCTTAATATCCTTATCTTTAAATACCGTCAAACTCATGTGTCATATAAAAAGGCGTTTCAACTTTCACTTCACGCTCTTACGTTGCCATTAGTCATCACTTATATTGTGATACTCCTTGTGCCTGCATCACTCAATAGCGCCATTGTAGTAATCTCTTATATTAGCCTACTTCTTCTTTTCAGCTTCGCCGCGGTACATGAAGCGTATTGGAAGAGAAATGCTCATCACCATTCATAACCGTGTAATATGAAACATGTAACCTGAAACATGAAACATGAAACATGTAGCATGAAACATGCATACGCTTAGCGCCAAGCGCTGAGCGAGAGATTTCAGGTTACATGTTTCATGCTTCATGTTACAATGAAATGCCATGAAAAAAAATCTCCTTGCTGAGTTAAATGCTGAACAAAGAAAAGCAGTTCTCCATACCCATGGTCCACTTCTTATTATCGCAGGAGCGGGAACCGGAAAAACTACCGTTATTGTTGAGAAAATCAAATACGTTATCGCTCAAAAAATCGCGAAACCGGAGGAGATTCTTGCTTTAACATTCACTGAAAAGGCCGCCAATGAGATGGAAGAACGGATTGATAAAGCAATGCCCTACGGATACTTTCAGATGTGGATATCAACATTTCATTCGTTTGGAGATCAAATTCTCCGAAACGACA
>CAZAJT010000096.1:1226-2369 GCA_964485585.1 uncultured Gammaproteobacteria bacterium | reverse complement strand
GCTTTCTTCATAATGGACTTCCTCCCCGACCCATGCGTACGAACCCTCCGAAAATAAAACATACAGAACCTCGAATAAAAGAGAAAAAAGATTACACGGAAATATTGCTGAAGTTATTGCAACGGCTCAATATTACAAGCTACGAATTTATTTCTCAACAGTATGATCACGAGGTTCAGGCAGGATCTGTTATAAAACCATTGCAGGGAAAAGGTAGAGTGAACGGCGACGCAACCGTCATTAAACCGCTCTCCTCTTCGCCAAAGGGTATTGCGCTTTCACAGGGAATCGTCCCCTGGTACAGCGATATTGATACGTATGCAATGGCAGCGTGTGCAATTGATACTGCGATTCGCAACATCGTAACAGTAGGCGCAGATATTGAAAAAACAGCGCTTCTTGATAATTTCTGCTGGTGTGATTCAACGAATCCAGAACGATTATACCAGCTAAAAAGGGCTGTAATGGCCTGCTACGATGTTGCAACAGCATTTGGTACTCCATTTATCTCAGGAAAAGATAGCATGTTCAACGATTTCAAGGGATATGACGCAAAAGGAGAGCCAATCCACATTTCCATTCCTCCAACCCTCCTTATTTCGTCAATGAGCGTCATAGACGATAACACAAAGACGATATCGATAGATGTCAAAATGCCCGGCGATCTGGTGTATATACTTGGTGAAACGCATGATGAACTCGGTGGTTCTGAGTATTATGCATTACTTGGTGTGATAGGGAAAAATGTGCCAACAGTGGAAGCAAGGAAAAACAAAAAACTTTACAATAGATTTCATAGCGCAGTCAAACATGATCTTATCACCTCAGCTATCTCTGTGGGACGGGGCGGAATGGCGACAGCATTGACGAAAATGGCAATTGCCGGAATGCTTGGTATCAGCGTTTCACTCGACCCGACTGCTTTGACCGATCGAAATGAAACGCTCCTCTTTTCGGAAAGTCAGGGAAGGATTCTTACAACAGTCAATCCGAAATACCAACCCGAGTTTGAAAAAATTATGTGCGGTATCCCCTATGCTCGTATTGGAACGGTGAGTGAAACCGACCATATAGTAATAAAGGGAATGCAAGGAAAAAATATCATTAACATAACAGTAAAAGCCGCAGAGGAAGCATATAAAT
>CAZAJT010000096.1:0-1216 GCA_964485585.1 uncultured Gammaproteobacteria bacterium | reverse complement strand
TTGAACATAACTAATATGTCAAAAATAAAAGCAATCATACTCTCTGGATATGGATTAAACTGCGAAGAAGAAACGAAACATGCTTTTGAACTCGCTAAAATATCAGCAGATATTATCCATATTAATGATCTCATTAGTAATCCCGCGTTATTGAAACGCTATCAAATTGTAGCTCTTCCTGGGGGATTTTCTTATGGCGATGATACTGGATCAGGAAATGCCTTTGCAAATAAGCTCAGAAATAAGTTGTGGAGAGAAATTAAAAACTTCGTGCGAAAAGATAAACTTGTTATTGGTATTTGTAATGGGTTTCAAATCTTGGTAAATTTAGGCTTATTACCTGCGGTGCGCAAAAAATATGGCACCCGACAAGTTGCACTTCTTCACAATGACTCTGCTCGCTATATTAATCGGTGGGTTGATGTTAAGGTTGAAAGCGCTATTTCCCCGTGGCTTCGTTCTGTCACTACCTTGAGTCTTCCTATTGCACATGGTGAGGGAAAATTTTATGCTGATGTAAATATTCTTCAGTACCTGAATGATAAGAAACTTATCGCGCTTCGGTATTACAAGGGTGAAATCTGCCAGCACCAAAACCTTCCTGCAAACCCAAACGGTGCCCTCGATAATATCGCAGGGATTACTGATGAGTCAGGAAGAATGTTAGGTATGATGCCTCATCCTGAGCGTGCCACAGCATTCACCCATCTTCCCCACTGGACATACCTGAAAGAACAGTATAGAAGAAGTAACACTCCGGTCCCTACCTATGGTCCCGGGATACAACTATTTTGGAACGCATTTCACTATTTTTCGCTATGATAAACAATCGTGTCCCTCATTATCTCTTCGCATCTGATTTTGATGGAACTATTGCAATGATATTTGAACAGAGCCCGTCAGGAAGAGGCGTCCACGAAGTTCATCTTAAGGTTATTGAAGAATTGTGGTCTGAAACAGGACTAAGAGTCTACGAAGCTATTGGTGGACTGAGAAATCGAGCGCCGAGTGAACTGGTAAGAGCAATGATTGCGGAAGACGGAACTCTTGTGCCGCTCTCACGGGAATCATATTCTCGTCTTTTTTGCGACGATGGAAATACACCGCGTCCTTTGTGGGATGAAAACAGACTTGTACCTTCTATTGCAGAACTCTTTGTTGCACGGAAAATGCATCACTATGCAAAGGAAATTGGCACCCAGTTTCCTGACGGACA
>CAZAJT010000095.1:0-2493 GCA_964485585.1 uncultured Gammaproteobacteria bacterium | reverse complement strand
GACCGACCCAGCTTCCCACAAGGTTTGCCGTGCCTCGTGGTACTTGGGAAATCCACCGGGGCAACCATTCGTTTCGCATACGAGGTTATCACTCTCTTTGACTGCTTTTTCCAAAGCATTCTGCTACAAATGACTACTCCCTACTGTGGTCCCGCAACTCCAACGATCTTGCGATCGTGGTTTAGGCTTCTCCGGTTTCGCTCGCCGCTACTTACGGAATCTCATATGATTTCTTTTCCTCCGGGTACTGAGATGTTTCAGTTCCCCAGGTTCCCCACCCATACTACACGAGAAAATCCGAAATTATAAATCCGAAATTCGAAATAATTCTAAATATTAGAAATTCTAAATTAAAAATGTTTCAGACTTTGAAAATTTGAAATTTGAATTTGTTTCGTGCTTCGGATTTCGTTCTTCGAATTTCCTTGTGCAGTATGGGTTCACCTTGTTTTCGCAAGGTGGGGTTATCCCATTCGGAAACCGACGGTTAATAATGTCTGTTGAGGAACTTGCCGTCGATATCGTGCCTATACACACGTCCTTCTTCGGTTCAAACTGCCGAGGCATCCACCATTGGCCTTACTCTCCCATCTCTTTCGATTAGTTAAAAAGATGTATTATTTTATACCTTTTATTTCTGTCGTTACTCCTGATTGTCAAAGTACTTTACCAGTTATGTTGGTTAAAATGGTTGAACTAGTTTAACTAGTTGAACTGGTTTAACCATTTTAACTATTTTGTGGACCTGACCGGATTCGAACCGGTGAGCTTCCGCGTGCAAGGCGGACGTTCTACCAACTGAACTACAGGCCCAATCCGATCCTTCCACAACAAATTTAAGGTGCAAAACGTAATTATTCTATCTAATAAACACTGGTTAATTGATGAAGCTGATAGGAGTCCAGGAAGACTGGGTCCAGTGCTGCATCATGATAAGAATGTTATCATGTACTTCCTATTTTACTTTGCATCATTTTGAAAGTCAATGACATTTTCCTCGCAGGATTTTCTATTGAACCGAGAGTATACCAAAACTGAAGTAGTTGGACGACTTTGTTCTATCATTGCAACTTCGAATTATACCATTGACACGTTTCCTCTTTTTCTCTATAACAAGAGATGCGGTTATGAATAGATATGGTAACCTAAAAGTTAGATTAACGGAAGAAGCCATCGTATTGTTCCAAAAAAATTCTCGCACAGGTTATTCAAAATGGAAAAATACTGAATATAAATTTATTGCACCAGCTTCAGAGGAATATACGTTTCAATGGCTATGGGATACCGCATTTCACGCCATAGTATTGGCAAATATTAATCCTCAATGGGCGCAACAGGAAATAAGAAATTTTTTACTGGGTCAACATGAAGATGGGTTTTTACCGCATATCATATTTTGGGGGAACAAATTGATACTCCCGCACTGGGCATATATTGAGAGCGCCTTATCGTTACGACCAAGAACTTCATCAATCACTCAACCCCCCGCTTTCGCTATTGCAGTTGAGGCAATTACAGATAATTCGAAAGACTTGTCGTTTCTGAAAGAAGTGTTGCCCAAACTCGCTAAACACCACCGATGGCTGATGCAAAATCGGGATATTGACCATGATAGTCTTATCGCAATTATTTCTCCCAATGAATCCGGCATGGATGAGCTACCAGTTTTTCAATGTGTGCATAATTTCGAACATACCGATACCGCGCGACTCCACTATTATTACCGTAAAGCAGATATTCTCAATCTTTTTTATAACTACAACTCTCGACTCATATTAGAAAAGGATTATTTCAACGTTGAAGAGATTTTATTTAACTGCATGTTTATTGAATCTTCTCGGGCTCTCTCCCGTTTATTTATTCTTATCGACGATGAAACAGAATCTAACTTTTTTAAAACTGTTGCCAACGACACCGAAAAGCAATTGCTGGATAAAATGTGGGCTGAGGAAGATGGAATATTCTATTCGCTTTATTCGAAACAGGAAAGACAGGCAAAAGTAAAAACTGTCGCAAGTCTTATTCCGTTCTTTCTTGACGGACTCAAAGGAGAACAATTGCATCGACTGGTTAATGAACATCTTCTTAATTCAAATGAATTCTGGACAAACTATCCTGTACCTTCTGTTGCAAAAGATGAAAAGTATTATGTACCAAATGATACGCCGTTTTATAAAATCAAGCTTCTTTGGAGGGGGCCGACATGGATAAATACCAACTGGTTGATTGTAAAAGGTCTGCAGAAACATGGACTACATGACATTGCTGATAGTATAATTGGAAAAATGTGTGAGATGATTGAGCGGGAAGGTTTTCGCGAATATTATAATCCTGAAACCGGCAAGGGTTATAGACGAAAAAACTTTGGTTGGTCCACGTTACTTTTAGATTTAATCTAAATTAAAACAGGACTTACGCACTCTGCTGTAATTGCGAGACTACGAAGTAGCCGTGGCAATCTCAAATGGGATTGCTTCGCTTCGCTCGCAATGA
>CAZAJT010000094.1:0-2518 GCA_964485585.1 uncultured Gammaproteobacteria bacterium | reverse complement strand
TTTACTTCATCCCCCCATAGTTATATTGCGGTTGTGTTCGTGAAGGCTGTATAAAGTGGGGTTCAGCTTGACTCCCGGGTATTTGCGGTATAATGAATATATGGGAAGGCTTATTTCGCTTATCTACTTTTATCTTATAAGCGCGATTGCGCTGATGATGATGGTGATGGGGGTATTCGCAATGGTGAATTTTGTAGTCAATAGTACACAATACGACAAGTACCCGCTCGGCTATGAAGAAAACTGCGATGCGTTTGCTCTTGACTCCTCAAGAATGCCACCGGGTGTATCTCCTCAACCAATCATTTTACCGGATGACACTAAACGGCAAAAAGAGGAATGTGAGAAACGGCACGCAAATGAGCGAAAAAGACGGAAAATTCAGGATCTGAAAGATACCATTAGCCTTGCTCTGGTAGGAATAATCCTCTTCCTTATTCATTTCCCTCAGGCGCGGAAATTATCCGAAGAAAAATCAGGGGTAGTATGAAAAAATATTGGTTTAAAGCAAAAAAATATGGCTGGGGCTGGACGCCTGCTACCTGGCAGGGATGGGGAATACTTGTTGTTTATATACTTTCAATGATTATTGTCTTTTACCTTGTGGATCAAAGATCTCATTCGGTAAGCGATACATTGTTTGGCTACCTTCCCCTTGCCGGGCTTATTACCATCGCGCTGATTCTTATCTGCTACTTCACCGGAGAAAATCCGCAGTGGTTTTGGGGTGAGAAAAAGCAGTCGAATAAAAAATGACATCTTACTTTAAGGATAGCTCCCAAGTAAGATTAATCGCAAAATTACTTCTCCTGCTTTCACTCTGCTTCATCATATTTCTGGTCATCAATTACTGGTATATCCAGTGGATATCATATAACCGTATTACGAAAAATATATCACGGTCAATACAGCAGATTGCTTCTGATCTGGAGTATAAAAATGGCGTGCTTGATGCAACCAAGTATTTTCAGGATAGTGATACGCCGGTAGATAAACCTCTCTACATCCTCACTTCAGAAGGATTTGTCGTGGAGCGATTAAACCCGATCGAGGGATTTTTGGATACGTCACAAGTAAGTTATATAAACGAACTTGCGACACCACAAACTATAAAGACACCTGCTAATACCACCTGGAGGGTAGTCTCAAAAGCGATTGTATTTGATGGTACCCAGGAAGGATCGCTTCTGACCGCCTACTTTGATCCTCATGAAGATATCCAGAATGAAATTGACGCCCAGCTTCAATCAGCTTCAGAGTATCTTTTATCACTCCTGAGTTTTCAGGACAAAATATTATCTGCGCATAAAATTGAAACACGGAACGTCCCGTATAGTATTTATTTTTCCGTTGTTGATAAGTTCAATAAGGTGATTAAAGAAGATGGAGGACCACCCGCATATGTTGATAGAAGTTTTGTCGGCCGCGAAATGAACCAACGGAAATCCCGTGTGGTCAAAAATATCAAAACTGCTGAACCTTTTTTAGTTTTCTCACAACCAGTTTATGACTCGAGTAACAATAGTGTCGGGGTAATAGTAATGGCTGAACCATTAATACAGCTTCATGAGTTTTTTCAGTATCAAAGGAATTTCTCGGTTGTCAGCGCGCTTGTTGTTGTAGTCATAAGTATTTTCCTCCTCGTATATATTTTCGGCCGGGAAATAAAAAAGGCGGTACAGGAAACCACTGAGCAACTGCTTCGGGAAGTAAATATAAAAAAATATGTAAATCCCGACTCAATTATTTTTGACAAGAAATACAGTCTTCTTCAATGCGACTCACACTCAATACCAATTGAATATGGGAGTAAACAATATGATCTTTGCAGTAGTCTCTTTTCATCTCCGAAGAAACGGTGGGAGTTGGATGAGATTCTCGATAAAAATCATATGAGTGACCACGATGTCAATAACCGGACCTTTTATGACGCGATGCTCCGGATTAATAATAAAGTAATTGATCTTATTGGAATAAAACTTATTGTGTATGAGAATAAAACCTTTCGACTAAATCCTGCGCTCGTTCCGAAAATTGTGAAAGCGAAAATTCATGCATCACATGAAGCATGAAACCTGAAACATGAAATACATTGTCCTCTTGCTCTTTTGTTTCATGATTCGTGCTACATGCTTCATGTTTCATGTTACATGTTTCATGATTCATGTTTCATACTTTGTGACGCCCCGTGACCAGCAGTGACTCACCCTATTTCTTCTTAAGATCTTACTACGTTACAAAGTAAGGAGGCCTTCCCCCTCCAAAGTTTTAAGAAAGGGGGTGATGATCATTGAAAATAATCGACTACGATGTCAAGTTTGCTTTCAAGCGCGCGCGGGGATACTGTGAATGTACTCGCGTAAGCCATCGACACGAGGGAAGATGTACCAATCCCATTCTCTGGCGAAGTCGGGGCTTAAGAACTCCCCTTGGAGTAATTTTCGGTGTATGGAATGCCCGCCACATTGTCAACCTTAAACACGGAGGCAAGAATACTTACGAGAATCTTGAGGTCGTG
>CAZAJT010000093.1:0-2530 GCA_964485585.1 uncultured Gammaproteobacteria bacterium | reverse complement strand
TGAGTTGAATCTTGAGATGCTCCCATGCGAAATTGCCCCGCCCAAGGGATGGTAGACGGAAGACAAGATCGAGAATATACTTTCAGGATTCAAAGACGAAACGGGACGAAAGACGCTCAGAGATTTTTTTGTGGAATGGAAGGATAGGGTACAAGAAATTGCATTTTCCGGGAAAAAAGAGTTCTTGTCTGAGTAAACCAGGTTTGCTTATTATTATGAAAATAGCAGTAGTTACGGGATCAAGTAGCGGAATAGGGAAAGCCATATGCAATTTATTGTTGGATATGGATTTTAAAGTCTATGGAATTTCGAGAACTGATTCTCAGAACAATAATCCCAATTTTGTTTGGATTCAAGCTGATTTAACCGATCCCGACGCGTTTAACCATATTTCTCATTTGATTGCCGAAGGTTCTATTAATGTGCTTATTAATAATGCCGGAATTGCGTTTGAGCAAAATGCGTTGAATTTTAGAGAAGAAGATTTTAATCAACTATTTGGCATTAATTTTAAAGCACCGATCTTGTTGGTGAAAGAGTTAAAAGAAAAAATTAAATATGGCCAAGTTATTAACATTTCTTCCGTTTCAGACAGGCTTGTGGGAGAAAATTATGCGCTTTATTGCAGCTCCAAAGCTGCACTCAATATTTATTTTGACGTAATTGCTTTGGAAGAAAAAAATACAAGTTTTATAAATATTCTGCCCAGCTATGTTAATACGCCTCTTCTCAAGAGGCTTCAAAAAGATAATAAGGATTTTGACTGGGATATACCAATGAAGCCACAAGAGATTGCCGACTTTATAGGACAAGTTATTAATCGGAAAAAAGAAGTACCAAGTGGCGCGCGAATTATTATTGTGTCTGATGCCCTGAAGGAAGATCTACAGTATTCCGAGAATCTTTGGGGATACAATGTAACCACCAAAGAACTACTAAAACTAAAACAAGGCTGAGGCAGACTCCGGAAATGCTCGTCAATTGGACGGATTTTTGGTACATTCAAATATATGAACACAGATAAAACAAAAACAATGAAGTCAATCGCGAACTTTCTTTTTGAGGCGGGTATACTTTCTAGAACACCACGAAGTGGCTTCCATTTTCTTGGAAGTGGTCATCAGTCGGTGGCAGAACACGTGCACCGTACAGTATTTGTGGGATACGCGCTTGCTACTATGGAAAAAGAGGTAGACATGGAAAAAGTAATGAAGATGTGCCTTTTCCACGACCTTGCCGAAGCTCGTACAAGCGACTTAAATTATGTTCACCAGAAATATGCTGAGTCGGACGAAAAAGCAGCCCTGAATGACTTGGCCGATGCCGTTCCTTTTGGCGCTGATATTCTTGCAATCGTTGCCGAGATGCGGGAGCGAAAGACAAAAGAGGCGATTCTTGCAAAGGACGCTGATCAACTGGAATGGATACTCTCACTAAAAGAGGAGATAGATACGGGGAATATAAGGGCGACAAGCTGGATAGTTGCTGCGATAAAACGGCTAAAAACAACATCCGCGCAAAAGCTTGCCAAGGTTATTATGGAAACCAATTCGGATGAGTGGTGGTGCGTTAACAAAGAAGACAGGTGGTGGATTGACCGTAACGGAAAATGAACATAATTCTTGGGACGGCCTCTCCTCAAAGAAGGCAGGTGTTTGAAAGCATGAGCTATGAATTTACTGCTATAACAGCTGATATTGACGAGAAGGCGATTCGTTTTGAAAGTCCCATCCCGCTCTGCTCATTACAGCAGACCAGATAATTGTCAACCTGATTCAAGAAGAGAGGGTTACCAAAAAACCTTACTGAACAACCTATGGGAGAAGTGCAAACATAATATGAAATACCAATACTTTATTTCTTCTCGCTGGCGCAACAAAGAGGCAGTTATTGATCTTGCGAATAAAATACGGGGAAAAGGAAGAAATGTATACTGTTTTCTAGAAGGAGATGGTGCAGAATACGAGCTTAAAAAATCGGAAGAGAATCATGATCCGGAAGAATTTATGCAAATGTTTGAAAGTATTCCGGAATGGAGACACGATCCTCGGGTACGAGAAATATTTGATGTGGACATGCAAGCCCTCAAAGAATCCGAAACGCTCATTCTTTTGCTCCCCGCGGGCAAGTCGTCTCACCTTGAGGCGGGTATTGCCTATGGCATGGGCAAAAAGTGTATTCTTGTGGGAGAACAACAAGAAACTGAAAGTTTGTACCTGATTTTTAACGAGATGTATTCCTCCATAGAAAACTTCATAACAAGTCTTAAAGCATGACCGATGATCGCAATACATTTTTTTGTTGGCGTCGCGGTTTTTGTTCCTGGTTGGTTTACTCAAGTACCAGGTTTGCTCAAGGTTTTCCTAATTCTTGCGTCACACAACACCCCAACATTCTTAAGTTTGTAGGGGTGTTGTGGAGGGGTTTTCGGGATCGCGGTTTTGGTATTTGACCTATTTCCACTCAACGCGGAGGGGGGGAGGGGGGCCGCCTGATTGCGTTACGCGAAAGCGCACCCTTCCCAGCATCT
>CAZAJT010000092.1:0-2575 GCA_964485585.1 uncultured Gammaproteobacteria bacterium | reverse complement strand
TTTAATCTCGTCGGCAAACGGCTCAAATTTTTGCGGGACGGTAAGTGATATTCTATCAGTGACTTTTACATTTTTTGCTTTTCTTTCCTGCTGTATCGCGCGAAGAAGTTCCCGCAGCTCTCCCTCCAGTCTCAACTCTTCAGTAAGATGAGTATCGTATGTTAGCACAATAGTATCTCCTGAACCTTTTTTCCACACTACTTTTTTAACATTTAATTCATTCATTATCAGTTTTTCATATTGTCTGAGAGCTTCTTTTTTTGTAAATGATTTCCCGTCTGATAGGTACATTGTTGTCAGTGCTAGTGGTTGTCTGACTTTCAGGTTACTGTCTTTCCGCGCCTTATGACCTGCTTCAACAATCTCCCGTACCAACTCCATATCAGTAAGTAACGAGTCATCTTTTTTGATCTTACTTGTATCCGGCCAGATCTCAAGATGTACCGATTCTTTTTCTTGAGAAAGGTTTGTATACATTTCTTCTGAGATAAACGGCATAAAGGGAGAAAGTATGATAGAAAGATTTTTGAGTATCCAGTAGGATGTTGAGTATAATGCGTTTTTATCTTCCAGATCTTCAGAGTTTACGCCAACACGCTCCCTGCTTCTCCTGATATACCATGTGGAAAAATCATTGACAAACCTTTCTATTTCGACAGCTGCATCTCTCGCGTTATAGTTCTTCAAAGATTCTTCAACCATTTTTACTACCATCACAAATCTGCTTATAATCCAGAGGTCAAGAACATTTTTTATGTTTTGCACGCTCAACGCTTCGCGCTTGGCGCTAAACTTATCCTGTAACGCGTAATCCACAAAAAACTTATATGAATTCCAAAGGATGAGATAAAACTGTCTCCGCACCTCATCTGCTTTTTTGTATCCAAACAACATATTATCTGCCGGGTTCTGGCGCGCGTACATCCAACGCATGACATCAACTCCGATTTTATCCGCTCCCTCATTAAACTCGATTGCGTTCCCCCAGCTTTTATGCATTGGCCTCCCATCTTCTCCAAGGAGTGTTCCGAATCCCAGTACTGTTTTATAAGGATTCGTATTTTCCAAAACGGTCGCCATGGCAATCAGAGCATAAAACCAGTTTTTGAATTGGCCTGGAAATGACTCGGTGATAAAGTCTGCCGGGAACCATTCCTGAAAATACGTTTTATCAGTGATATAGCTTAATTGTTTTGTCTTCGGATCAATGAGAGTTGAAAACGGGACAATACCGGCATCAAGCCACGGGTTACCGACATCATCGATACGGGAAACAGGATCTCCGCATTTCTTGCAGCGGATCGTAACTGCATCGATAAATGGTTTGTGGGGCGTCTTTCCCTCAAACTGATCCCATCCGGCTGCAGCTCGTGCTTTCAGTTCTTCGTATCCTCCTAATACTTCAAACGCACCGCATGCTTTACATTCATAAATAGGGAGCGCGAGACCCCAGTAACGGTTTTTCTTACTGATCAACCAGTCATGCATGTTTTTGAGCCAGTCGAGTTCACGATCAAGTCCAAATGACGGCATCCAGACAATCTTCTTCGCAACCTCCATCATTCTCTCTCTTAATGTTTTATTGTGCGCTTCACGCTTGGCGCTTGACGCTTTGCCCTTTTTGTCCATCGCAATATACCACTCATCCGCGACTTTCCATACAAGCTCAGTTTTGCAGCGCCAACATGCCGGATACCGATGTCGATAATTCATTGTTTTGAATAAATACTGTTTTTTATCCGAATGTCTCAAATACTCGATAATAAGTTCTGGATGCTTTTTTGCATTCTGACTACTAAGTTCTCCCATACCTTCTAGATATGTTGCATTATCGTTAATAACAGATATCAAGGGGAGTTTATATTTCTTTCCTAATTGAAAATCTTCCTGTCCAGCACCTGGTGCAACATGTAACAAACCTGTCCCCTCTGTATCAACCACGATGTCGCTTGCATCGATTACAGTATGAAAAACCTCTGAATTTTGGCTTTTTGCTTTTTGAACTCTATCCAGCTCATCAAAGGGAGCAGTGTAGGTAAGATTAAGTAATTGATCATTCGTAAGAATTGTTCCTGTTGATCGAATCTCTATTCTTTTGTAGTCCCTTGTTGAATCCGCATTGGTCATAACCCACTCTTCGAGGGATAGTCTAGGTATTTTCATTGTATCTCTTGGTGGCACCGATCTCCCAGCTTCACCTTTTGTCAGTAACACATAAAGATCGTTAGATTCTGGATTTTCCCATAATGCATACTGAAATTTTGTATTGATGCCAACCGCTACATTTGCAGGAATAGTCCATGGAGTAGTTGTCCAAACAAGTAAGTATATTTTTCTATTCTCATATTGTTTCCCTACCACTTCCGGATTTAGAACCGGCAGTCTAAAAATTACGGTCTCATGAACTACTTCTTTGTAATCTTCAGTGAGCATTTCGTGCTGTGAAATTGCAGTTTCGCATCTTGGACACCAAGGAACAGAATCGTGCCCTTTATAGATCCATCCATTCTCATAACATCGCTTTAAGAAATGCCAGATCATGTAGTTATTTTCAGGACTCATGGTAAAGTAGGAA
>CAZAJT010000091.1:0-2763 GCA_964485585.1 uncultured Gammaproteobacteria bacterium | reverse complement strand
ATTTATGAGATTGCTTCGCCATAGTATGTTTGGCTCGCAATGACAATCTAGAGTCATATGTTTTGCAATGAGTTCTAGGATTGAAATCCTATGGCAATTAAGAGAACTATAAATCCGCGCCTAGGGTGAAGAAGTTTGTGAGAAGGCTGTGCTCCTCACCCTAAGCGCTTGTATGCTCGTTCTTGTCTGCCCAGTGTCAGACGATCCCGATTGAACTCAGGAATGCACTGAGACCACAACCCACTTCTCCAAGGCCAATCAGGGCGATAAGCCCCAGCAGTGCATACGCACCAACACACCATACGCGATAGTACGCATACGGCCATCTTTCCTTTTGGGGGAGTCGTTCCTGAGCTCCCCAGTTGACGAGTGCCATGAGGGCTGCGCCAAAGACTCTCCAGACACCGGGAGACATGGCGGTGAGCTGCGCAGTGACTCCCACTGCGAGGACGATGACGACCCCCGCCAAAACCCGCAGCAGATCGTGCGGCTCATAGCTGCGTGTTTCCTCCGTCGAGGCACGGAGCAATACATGGATCAGTATTGTGATGATGGCGGCGATGACTGCCGACAAAGGTCTCGGATCGCGCAGCCACACGAGGTAGATCAGGAGCCAGACAAGCGGAACTCCGATCATCTGCATGACATT
Organism: uncultured Gammaproteobacteria bacterium; assembly: GCA_964485585.1. GTDB lineage: Bacteria > Patescibacteriota > Microgenomatia > UBA1406 > GWC2-37-13 > CAZAJT01. The sequence continues at coordinate 2,114 of CAZAJT010000091.1, read as the reverse complement.
GAAAATCCTTCCATTATTCGGTTTTTGTCGATCGATCAGCATGACACCTCTCCAATACGATATCAAGGTTCCTGAATAGGAGAAAGCTGTATCACCTATCCAGAGACGAAGTATACCACAAACTCATAAGATGATATAATTCAGGTTGTAGAAGCCGCGGTGGTGAAATGGCAGACACGCAGGACTTAAAATCCTGTGCCTTAAAGGCGTGAGAGTTCGACTCTCTCCCGCGGCACAGCCGTCTTAGCTCAGTGGCAGAGCAGCTGTTTTGTAAACAGCAGGTCCGGGGTTCGAATCTCCGAGACGGCTCACGACCCCATAGTTCAACGGACAGAACAAGTCCCTTCTAAGGATTAGATGACAGTTCGATTCTGTCTGGGGTCACCCGAGTCGACTGAATAAATGCTACTTCCGCTTTATTGTGTAGATGTAGGGGTAGAAAATAAAGTACGAGGGCATGTCGTCAAGAAGCGTACGCTGGAAATCGTTGTAGATTCTCTGCCGTTCATCAACTGAAGCAGCATTTCTCCCATCTTCGAGCAGTTTGTCTATTTTAATATTTCGGTAATTTATTATGTTTCCCTGCTTCTGGGTTGAATGCCAGAAATAATACTGATCCGGGTCGAGTGGCACCTTCCAATAGGCCAATAGCATATCGAATTTTTCTGGTTGACTAAATGAAAGGCTGTTTACCTTTACCTGCAACCCGACCTTTTCCAGTTGTTTTTTCAAATTTTCCGCAATTGGCAGATAATCATAATAGGTATCAATCTGCAGGGTGCCCGACTGCGTTGCATCATAGCTTTTCTTAATCACTTTTTCTGAAAGTTCGGTATCATATGGTATTTTTTTAAGATTTTGATTATATGCCCATGATAGAGGAGGAATCGGCCCCTGTGCCTCGACCCCCTCATCAGCAAATCCCGATCGGTCGATTGCATTCGCGATCGCTTTTCGATGATCTTTCTGTTTAAGAAAATCATTACTCATATTAAAAAATAAAGTCAGGAGTCTGCTGTAGTCTACATTTTTCTCGATTTTACTATTCTTCCATGACACAAAGAAATCAGCTATAGACTTTTTTGAAACCACCATTTGGTTAATCTCTCCCAGTTTGTACGCGTTCACCATTTTTGCTTCATTCTCGTAGAATTTGTATACAACAAATGGCAGATTGTTTTTATTAGGACTTAAATACAGCTCTTTTACTATACCGTACTGCAATTTGTATCGGTCAACCTTATAGAGCCCGGCCACGCCGTTAAATGGGTACGCAATGATAGGGGCTGTCAGATAGGTTGGGAAGATGGGAAGTGATTTTTGGAGATTAAATTCAATTTCATAATCATTTGCTACTTTTACTGCAACATCCTTAAATTTATATTGTATTCCCTGTGCCGTGAATGCCCTATTATCATTCCAGTAGATATTTTTTTTGAGAAAAAATCGGTAGGTTTTTCCGTCGTTACTCTGTTCCCATCTGCTTGCAAGTACCGGTATCATCTCCCCTTTTTCGTTTACAAACATCAGACCATTTGATATTTTAGATAGAATTGATTCAGGTATTTTATCTGCTTCATAATTGCCGACAATGCCTATGATATCTTTCGTTGAAGTGGTGTAATGTACGAGGAATGGGGAAAAGGATATTATGCTCACTATAAAAACGATACTGAGGAGAAAGCTCAAAAGAATAAGGCGTATGTTTTTTTTTGCAAATTCAGTAAAAATCCAGTAGTAGTAGCGCCACCGTTTCTGGTTGAGAACCATTTACTTTGTAAATAAATTTACTACCGAGATGAAAAAGAATAGAACGATGAAGAAAATAGTGAGGCGCATGGTGACCTTTTCCAAGCCCCTTCGAGTCTGAAAGAACTCACCGCCGCCTCCCCATGCGCTTCCCAAACCCGCACCTCTCCCCTGAATAAGGATGAGAACAATAACGAGTAGGGATATAGCGATGTTTACGATCAGCAATACAGGTTTCATAAAAATTTATACAATCTTTTCCAGTAGTCCAATTATAAACGATACTGAGAGCGAAGACAAAGCTATATTCGAGGTTACGCAGTTGATTTTAGTTTAGCTTGTCATTGCGAGCGAAGCGAAGCAAT
>CAZAJT010000090.1:0-2770 GCA_964485585.1 uncultured Gammaproteobacteria bacterium | reverse complement strand
TATGATCACTTAGGCCTTAAATCTCCGAAAAATGAAGTAGAGCAGTCAGCGCTACTATGATATAATGTATTAGTTCTGCGTTATGAGTTCTGCGGATAAAAGCTTTAATACTCTCTATTCAGAATCCATAACTCATAACACAATTGATATGCCGGGGTGGCGGAATTGGCAGACGCGCAGGCTTGAGGGGCCTGTGACCGCAAGGTTGTGGAGGTTCAAGTCCTCTCCCCGGCACCAAAGGAGACACCCTCCATATTGAACCACAGATTAGGTTGATTTGACTGTCTCTTCGTTCTGAACTCCAATTTTATTGAACTTTTCATAAGATCTTTCGTAATAATCTAGCCTCAAAAAGGTTCGAGTCTCCTCAGGGTCAACATAGTGCCATTTCAAACGATATTTGCATAATAGTTCCACATTTTTAGTTCAAATAATTTAGGTTCGAATTGTACATCAGGGAAAAGTAATATACTGCAAGTATCTATCTCCAAAGTCTGTTGTTCTTTTAGAAGTAATTCCCGATCTGGACATAGTTACACCACCACGTTCAGTGTTTTGTAAACCTAGGATGTATATATCATGTAAGGCAACTCCAACTAAGTCAGCAGGATATTCGGGAAGTAGTAACTCAAATAATGTATTGATGCCTTCCATATAGATACTTTCGAAGCGCGATTTCGCTGATTCATTTCTATCGATCATTGCTTGTGGATTAGCGAGTATTTTGAGGAATTTTATATGTAACGGTGTAAACCGATCAGTAATACTGATAAAAGCAGCTACCTCATCCTCTCGAGGATTCTGATCAATAGCAATATTTACGATAATTGCCCTAAAAGCACTGACCTTTTCTTCTTGATGGTTTTCAAGCGCTCTTCTAAAGGACTGCATAAATGTAGAAATAAAATACTCTCGAGATACTACATCAGTTTGTAGTTTATCTTGAACAGCTTCGAGTTCTTTTCCAAGTCTTTCTAGAAATTCAGTCTTTCTCTTTTCAACCGAATTGGGTAGGTAATCAGAAAGGAGGGATCCTAATGGTCCACCTGCATATGGAATTAAATTCACTGCCGCTTTTACAGCAGATAGCGTGTGATCAAGTTTTGTTTTTGAGAAATTGGGATCGTCACTCATCGTTTTTTATATAAATCCTCATCTATGACCCATTTGTCGCTTTCTTTTTTCATGTACTCAGGTGAATCAGTTACGTATCCAAATCCACTTGTATAAACCTCTCTTGCTATGCGGGCTGCTAAAACTGGGGGTTCTTGTTGACCAGCGCCAATCTCTTCAAAGAACCATTCTGACTTTTGCAGAGTTTCAGGTGGTGTTTTGGGAAGAAAGCCGATTGTGAAGCATAATTGGAATTTCTGTCCTGTTCTTATCTTGAAGCCGATGATAATTGTGTATTTGGTTTCAGAAGTCATAAAACGATCCGTAAATACCTTTAAGAAATGACAATACGTATCTATATACTCAACAAGTGCAAAGGCGTTGATAATTGGCTTTACCTCTTCGTCTCTTTGATGTGTTCCCCAATCTAGAAATTCTTGTAGGGTACCGGCAGCCGCAACAACACCTATCTTATTCACTGATAAAATCTTTCTGTTTCCATTCATAATTTCCCAGCTGTCTCCAGCAGGCTTAGGAAATTCAGTGTAATGAACGGTCAAATCCCAACCCATATTTCTAAGAGTTGGCGGCTTTCTAAGAAGAGTGTAGAGTTTATCCTCTTCAGTATCCCAAAAATTATCTATTGAAAAATCTTGCGTAGGAACAGCGATCATGTAAAAGAAGTCAGATTCACTATCAAGTTTGTTTTCAAAGTTTTTTATGATTTCTTTTTTTTTAACTTCTGGATCAACTGCTTTAACAGATACTACAGTTTCATGAAGAGCAAGCAACCTATCTAATTTTGCTTCTAAAACTGCAACGTGAGTTTGTTTTGAAGCTTCCTTTGAATTCAGTATCTCCGCCATCTTTTCTTGAAACTTTTCAGCACTGAACATCTGCCTATTTTTACTACCATCTCTAAAATAGAGACCATATAGCTCTCCTTTGAGAAGCTTTTCATCCTCAGTAACCCACTGATCCTTTGCGATCATAAACGGATAGCATCCAATATCTTTGGCCGCAGGGATTTGCACCCAAAACAATTGCCTTTCCTTCCCGATAACTCCATGTTTTATAAAGTTCTCCTCGAATCGAGGAGTCAAGTAGGTTGATAAAATATCTAACCATCCTTTTAGATTTATTTTTTCAGCCTCAAAACCCTTGACTTCATTCACATACTCGAGGTTGAATTGTGATACATCCTCGCCAGGTATTAACCCGATGACAATATAGCCACCACCACTATTGGCTATGGAACTAAAATCTTTAAGAAGTTCAAGGCGAGACTTTTCTCGGCTAACAGCATCATGATTATTGTCTGGGAAGTATGGTTTCTCTCTGAATTCAAAGAATGAAGTTTCAACTGCCCCTAAAAATCCATTAACATTTCCCGTCTCGATAATTTTAGCTACTTGTTTTTGCTCTAATCTCACAATTTCCATAGCATAATTATATCAAGTTTGCCTAGTCTTTCTTTTGGGTTAACCTCCGTATGTAATACGTTTTAGAATAATGAATACTTTCAGGTATCAGACTTGACACAGAAGGAGACTTTCAAACCTCTATTAATTTAATACTACGATCATCAGGTTTAATAGAGAGGCAAAACTTACCCAAAGTAAATACGGATATAGGAGATAAGCTGAGTTTTTGTTGA
>CAZAJT010000089.1:1288-2875 GCA_964485585.1 uncultured Gammaproteobacteria bacterium | reverse complement strand
CGTAACAAGGTATCCGTTCTGGAAGGAGCGGATGGATCACCTCCTTTCTATTTTTTTTAGAATCTCCTAATGATCCGCCAGCCGGCGGAGAGTTTAGAGATTCTTATCCCTCGTAGTCTCGACAAAAATCGTCGAGAGACGAAGGGAGATGAAAGTAGAATTCGCTTTATATGACGGAGCGAACAATAAATACCAGTCAACTCAAATTAGTTAGGTACGCCAGCCGGCGGATTCCTAACCCGATTATTCGATTAAATCCTTTTTCTTTCATCTTTTCGTCTTCGAGTATATAATATTCCTTCTATGGCAGTAGAATACAGCAACTATAGCTTGACAGGATTCCGTTCATGGGATGAACGAAGAGGAGAATTACCTCAACCCCTTTCAGGAAATCTTTATATTTCCCATGAGGACTTAACTACCATACTCGAAAAGCCAATTGTGCTACCACCTGATGCGGAGTGTATGTTCATTCTGAATTTACCTGAAAGTAGAGGTGCACGAGAGATTTTAAATCTTTCAACTGCGGGTATTTCATTACGAAGCAAATTGGGGCAATGTGGTCTTGTTACCGAAATGGTTGGAATTGACAATAGTGGTATATATGTAACAGCCCTCAACTGTGGCGATGATCAGCTTTGTTTTCCTGAAGCGAGACAAATCGAAATTGGAAGATTACGTGCTTTTGGGGAACCATTACAAGATGATAAGCTACTTGCCCAACTGCATAACATACATACCCCCTTAAAACGAGTAATTGTTGAAGACGGAACTCCAAGTGGAGTTGCCTTCCCTATTGTCTCATACATGAGAAAGAATGGGCCGGTAGGTCAAATTAATGTGACAGAGCTCCCTCGGGGAACAACCAGAAAAAAACTACACCCTGCGTTGAATTTACAAGAAGAACCTTATGACTATCAAAAATCGAGTAGACCTACTGAAATCGTAGCGACCGCTGCTGTAATTCTTTCTGGTGGAATAGCATTAAGAGTGGTTAACACTACAAATGGCGATATTGTACATCAGCACGGACCAAGCGATATTGCATCAAATGAAAGCACTGACCATACTCTTATTGGAGAATTTCTTATGAGAGAAAACGGAATCATTCTTCCTCGCGAACTGCACACACAAGTATTTCACCAAATAGATTGCCGTTAGAAGTAAAAGAATAAACTAAAAATGACTACTCCTATTCCTACCACAACCCCTCCGATCGCTCCGGTTTGATGCAAGATATAAATCGCATGGTTATCCAGTTTTTTAAATCCAAAATCAGATGGGCGGTATCTTCTTTCACTGAATTGATGTGAAAACCAGTATACCATCTCACCAAGTGACCTGACTGATATATATACCCCAAGCATCATGATCATAAACTTTACCGAGAAAAAACCAATAAGCAATATCCCGATAACAAGTGGCAAGAGAAAAATGAGATCGCCCTTAATAAAGAAGCTTAAGAATTTAATGACGGGTGGTAGTTCGGTAAAAAACCATTTATTATCTATCTCAAACAGCTTTTTAAGCATACATCAAAAGACAATGGGCGTACCAGGAAGAGGATGATTGAATGTGTGAACCCCA
>CAZAJT010000089.1:0-1249 GCA_964485585.1 uncultured Gammaproteobacteria bacterium | reverse complement strand
CGTGAAATGTCTCCAGACAGAGATTTCCAAAAAAGGGTTATCCGGTTTTCCTGATGATCCCGGGTACATCACGAGTTCTCCCGGTGTTCCACCGAATAAGTTACTGACATACTTTGCGTCTTTTGTAATACCATTAATAGTAAGTTTCACCATATCACCATACTCATATTTTCCTTTCAGGCGCTCTCCGGTTATCGTGGTTTTTAGATTTCCATAATTATCAATATGACCAACGTAGTACCCTTCGAGTACGGGTACCTCGCTCCGCTGAATTTCTTCCAAGTCCATCTCATCCTCCATCGCATCCATAAGGTGAGCTGAGATACGGGAATATAAATCACGAGACCTGAATTGACTTCCTTTATCCAGGTTGGGATAGTGAAATAAATTCGTCATTTTTTCTCGTATCAGAGAAAATACATACCCCACGTTAGGACCGCAGAGATACATTCCTGATGCTAATCGGACAATCACAAACTCGGCTCCTTTTGCTTTTTCAACTGAGGTAATACTGTTGATGCGGGGATCAGTGTTGACAAAAACAACTGTTTCCAGTGGCTTCCCATACCGCTCTTCCGTCTCAACCACCTGAAAAATTAAAAATGATGTATGAACAGTTGATGGGGTAGAGGATACAAATGAAATCCGTACCTTCTCGGCTTCTTTTGCGAATCCTTCAACAGAGGACCGCACTTCCTGACAGGTTAATGTATCATCAGCCCAGTCTGAAACGACAATAAGTTTTTTCATAGTTTAGAGACTGAATAGTTTACCAACTCCTCCGATGAACGCCGCGAAAGATATTATGATAGCAGATCCGACAAGGAAAATGTTTTGTATTTTTGTATTTCTATACTTGCCCATCAATTCTTCATTATTCGCCAGTTTGTAAAGAAAGTAAAATATTACCGGCAGCATAATTCCGTTCAAAAAGTCCGCGTAGAGGGTAATCTGAAACAGTGATATTTGCGGCAGAAGAATAAAAGCAGACCCCAAAAGAATTTGCAGAATAAAAAAGCCGTAGAAAAGCCGGCTTCGCTTCAGGTCGGTATCCAGACTTCCCTCAAAGCCAAAAAACTCTGAGAACGCGTATGCCGTCGCCAAGGGTACGATAGCACATCCTAAGAATCCGGCAACGAGAAGACCAATACCAAAGAGGAGTCCCGCGAGCTCTCCAGCAAATGGTCTGATTGCGATTGCGGCTTCTGAGGCTCCGGTAATCGGAATACTATGGATAAAAAGAGTGGCG
>CAZAJT010000088.1:0-2879 GCA_964485585.1 uncultured Gammaproteobacteria bacterium | reverse complement strand
GTATATTATCTTACGGTACTTTAACGTAGCAGGGGCAACTGATGATGGCATGATTGGCGATGCAAAAAAGCCGTCACCTCACCTCATGCAGAATGCGGTCCGTGGTGCACTGGATATAGAACCGTTTTATTTGACCTATTCAGAAGTGGATACGCCTGACAAATCCCCAATCCGGGATTATGTCAATGTGGTAGATCTCAATGAGGCACATATTGCTGCAGTTGAGCATGTACTTAGTGGTAGATCGAGCGATGTTATTAATCTTGGTACGGAAAAAGGAAACTCGGTACTTGAAATCATTGACAAAGTACAGGAGATCACCGGCGCAAACATTGAAACGCACCCTTCCCCTACTCCCCGTCAGGGAGAATCGCCAAAACTGATTGCTTCGATTGAAAAAGCAAAACAGGTATTAGGATGGAGTCCGAAACGATCGATTGAAGATAGCGTGCGATCAATGGTTACGTGGTATAAAGCACATCCTCATGGGTGGGAGTATTAATTGTTTCGTACACCCCGCGGGTGTCCCTCTCCCCATTTTAACTTACGAGGTTGACAAGAGGTTGTTGTGATGGTCTAAATTAGACTACTTCAGCTGATTTTGTTATATAAGTCATTAACCGTTTTTGATACGGTACTCGTCTGGAGCGGGATACGGGAGTCGGACCCGTCTCTTCTCCTTGGAAGGGAGATATTGAACCGCTCAACTAATCCCGCGCACGAGTTATTATAGCAAATAATGCATACAAATACTGCACCCCGGGCGTGACATAAGCCATCAGGAAACTCTAATCCACCTCACTTAGTTCCCCGACCGTAAGGTCGTGGGATGAAGTAATCCCTGAATCTTTTGTACAATAGAGGGGAAATGAAGCTTATCCGTCTATCCCACTGTGTATATTACTGTGACTACCATATAGTACTCGTCACAAAATACCGTAAAGCACTCTTCAATGAGGGAATTTTTGCATACTTCCATATCAAACTGAAGGAGATAACAGAACATTACCCCTTACTTTCCTTTACCAACGTAAACCACGATAAAGATCATATCCATCTTCTCGTATCTATTCCACCTACCATGACAGTGGGGAAAGTGGTGGGTATCATCAAACAAAACACTGCCCACCACTTGAAACAAAAATTCCCTCATGTGAGACAAATCTATTGGGGAACTGAAGCGGTATGGTCTGAAGGATATTTTGTGAGCACAGTTGGCATCAATGAGAAGATTATTCAACAATACATTGAAGATTAGGGGAAGAAAGATTCAGGGCAAACATTGTTTGAAACAGGCTAATACCCCGACCGTGAGGTCGTGGGAAGTTTATTTCGTATCAATGATAAATAGATTGCTGCAGCAATCTTTTCCACCTCGGAGGTGGAAAGGGTTATTGGGACGCTGTATATGATACGATACAAATTTTTTCAGGGTCTTGCTCTATACTAAATACTAATGAATCTCAGATTGAACATTTGGGTTGTTTTACTTGCTTCATTTCTCGTTCGTCTCATTGCTCTCGATCAATCTCTCTGGCTTGATGAAGCAACAACAGCAAAGGTTGCGCGGGACATTCCCTGGGATCAAATTATTCCTTCGTTTTCCCGCTATGATTTCCACCCGCCGCTCTACTACTTTTTCATGAAGTTCTGGACGCAACTATTTGGTTACTCAGAAGTTGCTTTACGATTTCCTTCAGTTATTTTTTCCCTTCTCACAGGGTATGTCATATACCATATAGGAAAAAAACTTAAAAATGAGCACGCAGGTTTGTTGGCCGCGGTGTTATTTCTCTTCAACCCTCTTATTATCTACTATTCCCAGGAAGCGCGGATGTACATGATGGCGACGTTTTTCATGGCCGCTGCTCTATATTATGTAATCCGGCTGATGAAGAAAACAGATTGGAGTATTCATGAACTATTGGGAGCGAACATCTTTATTTTCTTAAGTTTTGCCACGTTTTATGGTAATATATTTTTCATTGCATCACTCTATTTCTTGATTTTCATTACAAGAAAATACCGGTTGACCCTCTTTCTATTACCTGGTTTGCTTCTTTCGGTGTTAATCCATCTTCCACTTCTTTACTTCCAGTTTCAAAATGCCCAAAAAACATTGCAGCTTGTGACAAACTGGTCGTTGGTATTAGGGAAAGCGAGTATGAAAAATCTTTTTCTGATACCACTAAAGTTTTTTGTCGGAAGGATTTCATTTTATCCAAAAGTAATCTACTGGGGTATCGCGGGAATCTGGAGTGCGGTTGTATTATTTATAGTATTGCAAGGAGTGAGAAAAGCACGCTTCATAGGTATTGTTGCTGTTCTTCCTCTTGTCATCGGATTTATATTTTCATTCTTTTCTCCCCTTCTGCAGTATTTCAGATTTTTATATCTTTTGATTCCAATCTCACTTCTGCTGAGTTTGGGAGCCCGATCTCGTTGGCAGCAAATGTTATTATTTGGAGGGTTTATACTCTTTTCTGGTGTGTATTTATTTATGCCCAACTACCACCGCGAAGATTGGAAAAATCTGGTGAAAAAAATACCACCAGGTACACCCACATATGCTATAGTTTCCTTTCACGATCCCATTCGGTATTACGGTTTACGTGACGCACTCTATGATTTGAATTCATTGAAGAATCCAACTGATGCGTCCCTTATTATTATCCCCTACGGAACTGAAATTTATGGACTGTCGTATAAAGATACACTTATAAAAAACAAGTATAGACAAACCACCACAACTGCTGTTCGCGGTCTTACCCTGGAAGAATGGAAAAAGGAATGATTATTTTCTTGCCCAGAATGACGAATCCTATTGTTCGAGTGAAATCGAGAGTAATACTTTTCGACTGCTCCGCCAGTTGCGGATT
>CAZAJT010000087.1:0-2920 GCA_964485585.1 uncultured Gammaproteobacteria bacterium | reverse complement strand
ATCGATCAAAATCTAAGGTGTAGGTTTCTATAAGTGGTTCCTCGTCTTGATTATTTGGATTTCTAACCACGCATTCGTACTCAACGTTTGCATCCGGTCTATCTATAAAATCTCTTATGGCTGCTACTGCTTTCTCTTGTTCCTCTGGAGGTCTTGCACTGACAGAACACCACTCTTGTTGAGACTGTTTATACTTCTGAGTATTCTTGTCTCTGTAAGAAGGGTCGTTGCTGAGTAGTTGAGTTAGCTCTTGCTGTAGTTGGTTTTTCAAACTAATAAGTGCATCGATAATTGATCCTTTCGCAAAAACGGGTGAATTGTTGGTAAGAACTCCAACAAAAAAAATAAGCAATACTACTGTCGCAAAAGCAAGCGGGAATCGAAAAGTCCAGAATGGTCTTGGGGCAGGAGAAAAAGTTTTATCTAATTCAACATCGAGTTCTTTCTCTTCTTTCACTCTCGCTAGGATTTGTTTTTCCAACATACTTATATGCTTGAACTCTCTTTTACTTTCCTGCAGGAAAAATGATCGAATAATGTTTCGTAATTTCATAGTAGTGATTCTTTAAGCTTAACTATCGCTCTGTAAAAGCGCATTTTAACGGCGGGCTCTTTTGAATCAAGAGCGGTTGCGATATCGTCAAAGGACATTTCTTCATTGACTCGCAGTCTGATAATTTCCTGCTCAGCCGGCTTAAGCTTTTTGAGTGCTGACGTTACTTTCTCAACATCTTCCTCATGGGTAATTTTTGCCTCCAACAATACTTCTACGTCGCTATCGTCAAACAACTCAATATTATTTTGTTCGATCGAGAGAGTATTCTTATTGGATCTAAACATGTCTGTTATAACGTGTCTGCAGATGGTCAGGAGCCAGCTTTTCAACTCGCCCTCACTGTTAAATTTGAAATTGTTGTATGCTTTCATAGCTTTTAAAAAGGTTTCTTGGACGGCATCATCAATGTCATCTTGTTGGGACAAGGACTTTTTCGCAAAAAAATAAACTAATCTGATGTAGTCTCTGACTACGTCTTCAAAAGGTGGTTTCATTTTGTTTTATTTGTCCTGTCCCACCCCTCTACTTAAGTAAACGGATGAGTTGGGAAAAGTAACATTTTCGCTTTCTTACACAATTATAGCGAACTTCTGGAGAAGAGGTTGAGGACATACTATAATTCTATCAACGAATAACGATACTAATATATTGACAAACGATATATCCTAAACTATAATTCAGTCATCAAAACAAATAAGGACTCACTATGAAACGAAGTTCAACATTAATCTTAAAGGTCGTACTTTGTCTGATCGCAGTTGGCACGCTTGCTGGTCTGCTTTGGTTTCCTCAGACGGAAGGAAGATCTGCTAACCTGGATCTGATCAGTATCTATGCCGATCCGCTAATTATTTACTCATATATCGCTTCAATTCCATTTTTCATTGGCTTATACCAGGCATTCAAATTATTAAACTTCATTGATGCTAATAAGGCCTTTTCCCAAGGTGCGGTGAACACCCTCAAGAATATGAAGCTTGCTTCCCTAAGTCTTATCGGTTTTATTGCATTAGCACTACTCTACATCCGCTTCCTTGCGCCGCTTGGTGTAGATGATGACCCAGCCGGTCCCACAATGCTTGGTATTGTCATGTCACTCGCATTTGGTGTGATTGCTACAGCCGCCGGTGTCTTTCAAAAGCTTCTCCAGAATGCTGTCGACATAAAATCAGAAAATGATCTAACGGTATGAGGTTTTTTTATGGCAATAATAATAAACATCGATGTCATGCTGGCAAAGCGGAAAATGAGTGTAACTGAACTTTCACAGAGGGTTGGTATTACTATGGCTAATCTTTCTATTTTAAAAAATGGCAGAGCAAAGGCGATTCGTTTTTCAACATTGGAGGCAATCTGTAAAGCCTTAGACTGTCAGCCTGGAGATATTCTGGAATATAAGGCTCACTAAATATTATTTTGAGGTTGTATCTCCTGAAGTAGAAGGAATTAGATTAATTTTTTTCATCAGCTCTTTGATCTCATTGACTAATGCTTGGGCTCTGTCGAGTTTCCTGTAGATCTGATATTTAATTTTTTGATCCTCATCACTGTCTTGTCTTTGCTTCATGTCCTACCACCTCCCATCTTTTTTTGTATATACGGTAGTTAGTCATTATTTCCAAGATTTTTTCTCTGGAGAGACCAGATAGCTTCACGACATTTCTCAGATCAAACATATTGGTCTTACCAGAGTTTTGTACTTTTAAGTACGCTTGGAAATCCTCTTTTGTTATCTTAGTAGCCATAGGATTCCTTTAACAGCTAATAGGGCAATCACGATGACGTAAATCACACCGAAGGAGTAGGCTAGGCGCCTTTCCAGCTTTGGGTCAGCGTAGTTCTCAATCTTTTTTAGAGGTTTATAAATTTGCATATGCTTTCAAGTTGGTCGTTTATAAAGTGCAAATCCCCAACATGAGCGAAGTTTGGCTTTTTACCTTTATCGACATGTTTTTTCAGACCACTCTCAATCTGCTCAAGCTTGGCTAGACATTGCTTTTTGAGCTTCCTATATTCCTCTGGTGCTTTAGTGTTTTTGTTCATGCAACAAGCAATTATCATCAAACACCTCAAGAAGTCAAACTTTTTTATCAAAGCTCGACATCGCTTTGTTTCTTAGGTGTTTCTCCGGCGCTACCGCCCTCTGTAGGATCGATTCTTTGCTGTTCGGTGATTTCCTTGCGGTAAGGTTTGCCATTTTGTATAAACACTTCAACCTTGCCGAACCTAACCGCTCGGATATCCTCAATGATCTTGGCTTCTGCCGGTGTAACTGCGATGGTGGTAATGATTGGTTTATTTGTTTGGTTCATATTTCAGTCTTTTTCTCATGGCTATCTGCCAATAAATAAGTGATAGCCAGAA
>CAZAJT010000086.1:0-2929 GCA_964485585.1 uncultured Gammaproteobacteria bacterium | reverse complement strand
TCAGAGTTCCTTCGTCGCTTCACTCCTCAGGATGACAGGAAGTGCGAAACTCGTGGTATAGTTATTCATAGTATGACCGAAGCATCTGGTATGCCGCTAAAGGTAAAAGATATACAAGAATATAAGCCAAAGCCTGTCGTGAAATCAAGAGTTGTTCCCGAGCGTGTTATTAGATACGGTGTTGAGCATCCAGATAAAGCGAATACCTACAAAGATGAGAGTCCAAAGCCTAAACCGAATAAGATAGAAATGCTTGCGCGAGTATCAGAAATTCATAGGAAATTTATAAAAGAGATCATTACTCGACAGCAGGCAGAAATGGTACTTTGCACCGGGCACACCGGAAATTTAGTAAGCGATCAATTGTTAATAGGTGCCTATATAGAAAAAGAATATGCCAAATTACACGGATTACCATTTCCTAATAAAATGCCAGAGTTTACCGACTGGCCATCTACAGATTATGAATCTTACTTTATGAAAGCCGGACCAAATGCACTAGTATACAAAAACATAGGAGAATCACTAGTGCGTCAAGCTGTATCAAATATTCAAGACGCTCAAAATATCCCTCAATGGAACAAAGATTTTCAAGAGATTCAGCAGCGTCCTGACTTCAACAAACTGCAATCTTGCAGACAGTATTTCGAAGAACTTTCCTCAGAGAAACAGCCATGGTGGGATACACGCGCGAAGTATATAGCTTTACAGACAATAAAAACATTGAATCAAGTTGATCTCGATGATCTTACTCAAGGACAAGATAAAGAAAAAATTATTAGGTTTAAGTATGCAGTAAGAAGATTGCAAAAAGGTATATACAATCTGCAAGTGATATCTGACAATTTTGGTACAGAGTTACCCGACTTATCATCGCGACTTGCACAGTTACAATCAGACATTGCGGCAGGACACTATACCAAGATAGAACCTAAACCTGAAGATGTGGTTGTTGGTCCCGCTGAAACTACGTACTATATCGGGAAGGGAGCTCATAGAGTAGCTCTCATGAAAGCGCTTTATCCCGAGCATCTCCTTTCTCTTTTTCACGATTACTCAACAGGCAAAGCAAAAAAGATCGCATTTTATGATACTGTTATACAATCGGGAATAAAATTTGATCATTATAAGGATTTTTTTCGACAACTCGGGATTTTAGATAAAGTTGAAATGTATGCGATGTTTGCTCGTAAAACAACAGACATTGGAATACCATCTGATCCTTCTCTTCACGTAGGAGAGTATACCTCAGAAAAATTTATCTATGAAGATCCGACTCCGGGCGCGGGGAAAGCGCATGACTATGTCGCAACATATGCAGCGCTTGAGCCGCCTATTCGGTCTGATCTCCATCGTGGATTTCGTCCCAAAAACGCTACAGAATTGCAAGGATACGCAGTGACTCGACTGCATGCTATCTATGAACAGATGCGGTTACCTGAAACAATGCGTGGGTTTAGAGAAAGAATACAGGAAGTGACAGATTTAGAAACAAACACTGCCGGCGAATTACGCTATGAAGATACAATGCTCCAACATCTTCGTAAACCAAATCCCTATGGTCTTCTCGTACCATCCTACAATGCTTACAGTCAAGATGAACTTGAACGCTTTGAGCGATCTTATGATGACCGTAGAATTGAAGAACAAGAAAAACAGTTTTTTCAGGCGATACGGCGCGGTCTCGAGAATGTAGGGACGCTCGCCGAACAAGAACGAAGAAAGCTCACCGTAATGATAACCGATCAAAATACCTATCTTGCTGTACGCGCATTACTGAATACGGGAAAACTAGCGATACAACCTGAGCAACTGGAGATACAATATCGTACTGATTACACGGTGTTTCCCGTTAATAAAGAGCCGTTGCCGGCAGCGAATCCAATAGTTCTCATAGGAGAAAGTTATCCCACACAGCAATTTCTCGATGTCTTACAGAAAGATTTTACTAATATAGACATCAAAGCCGTTATGGCTGTTTTTGACTTGCGTAGAAAATACAATGATAAAGACAGAATAAGTGAATTAAACAAAACTTTAGGAGAGTTTACCTCTATTCAAAAACATTATAGTGAAAAAAAGACAACAACGTTTGAGGAGGAATTTGCTCAGAGGAAAAACGAAATCGATGGTATGAAACCATATATAATAGAAGCAATAGTGAGAGATATACCCCCATACGATGAACTTCTACAAAAAATACCTCATATAGATAACATTTTGGGTACAGAATTATCAAAGAGATTTCAAGAGAGTCTTACTCATCTTAAGCGGAGCATGGTAAACGGCAAACTTTCTGATACTGTTCCTGCAGAAGACGTGCAAACATTCAGAACCTGTCTTTTAGGTATTTATGACGTATATAAGAATATGGTCGAAGCATCGCATGATATCGCAGGATTAACACACTTATTTAGTAGTGATAACTTGGATAAAAATAGACAAGAGTTTCGCGCATGGAAATCATCGACTGCAGCAATCAAACAGGCGATGGACACATTGTATGCTTTTGGAGAGACAACAATATTCCTTCACTTTCCGGGAAGATATCACTATGATCCTTCAGAGCGGTTCGATCACTATATTGAAAAGTTCGACAGTACATTGAATGCAGAGTATAAAGAGCAATACTATGCTGAGGGTGTTACACAACTCTCTTCTGCACAACCAACCTATGGTGTGTATATAGTACCTCATTATTCGTCTTACGACAATAAAACTCCTACCGATAAAGCGCTGGATTTTACACAGAAAATTGAAAAAGTTCGGTACTTATCTGAAGTAGTAGCGTTTGAAGAAAAAGATGAGGCGCTCGCAATGGCTGCTTAAGAATAATACACTTCCTGCCAGTGGGGATCGGTTTCGACGGTAAGATCAAGATCGATTTTCTTTTTTGTCGCGAGCGCGAATTCTTTCCGCGCATAACTTC
>CAZAJT010000085.1:0-2939 GCA_964485585.1 uncultured Gammaproteobacteria bacterium | reverse complement strand
GTTTTTCAAGGGAAAATTTCTTGATTGTCTTATCGGGAAAGCTGATTTGTATGAAGAGTTGCTGCCACATCTAAAAGAATGGGGTTGGGCAAAGTCAGTCGATGAGTTTGTCGAGTATTGGTTTACCTCTGAACATAAGATTGACGAGCAGCTCATGGACTATGTCGGTGAGTTACGGAAGAAGGGAATAAAATGCTACATTGTTACGAATCAGGAGAAATACCGCACTGAATATCTTCTCAGCGAGATGAATTTTGACACTCTGTTTGACGGTATATTCTCTTCCGCGCACATCGGCTTTAGGAAACCGCGGGAGGATTTTTTTCTATATGTTTTACGTCGGTTGAAAGGTATAAAGCGGGATGAGATAGTATTGTGGGATAACACTCCAGAGCATATTGAAAGCGCTCGTCAGCTCGGTATCCACGCAGAACTCTATAAGGGCTTCGATACGTTTAGAGAGAAGATGAAGAATTATCCTTAAGAACCGATTCTGTTCCACCCCAGGGGTGGAAAGCGTTGGAAGATGGTTGCTGAGGTGTGGTATCCTTATGACAAGGAGGTGATGATAGATGGCAAAAAATAATAGAGTAAATAGTATGAATAATCCGCTTGTTACGATTGTCGTTGTTGCGGTGGTTGCAGGAGTGATTGGATATTTCGTCGGTTTCAATAGCAGACCCTTTTCTCAGGCCTATATGAGCGAAACGAGTACGATGATGAAAGATAGCGGTAGCACGATGATGCAGATGGGACAGATGATGAGAGATATGGGTAAAATGATGGGAGAAAAAGGAGATCGCTATGATGACAACGAGATGATGCAAAAAGGAAAGCAGCTAGAAGAAAATGGCGCGATGATGCAAAATAGAGGAGGCGGTATGACGGAGCGGGGAAATGGCATGATGCAAATGATGCGGTAATTTTTCATCATTTCTTCAGCTTGATTTCAGCTTAAGTGATATAATCATGACATGAAGTTATTGGTTATTGAAGATGAACACAGAATTGCTGCTTCAATAAAAAAAGGACTTGAGCAGGAGCGGTATATAGTTGATGTAGCGTATACAGGCGATGATGGGTACGACATGGCATATACAGGAGATTATGATTTGATTATTCTCGATATTTTACTGCCCGCAATCAATGGGATAGAGATTGTAAAACAACTGCGAAAAGAGTCTATTCACACACCGATCCTTATGTTGACTGCTAAAGATCAGGTCGCAGATAAGGTGCGAGGGTTGAACTCCGGCGCAGACGACTACCTGTCGAAACCGTTTTCCTTTGAAGAGCTTTTGGCGCGAGCAAGAGCCCTTCTTCGCAGGCCAAAAGAGACCCTCGGTACGATTCTTATTGCTGCGGATCTTCAACTTGACGCAACAACCTATCAAGTAAAACGAAACAACACATTGATTCCATTATCAAATAAAGAATATACGCTGCTTGCCTATTTACTGCGGCATGCCGGTAAAGTCTGCACCAAAGAACAGATCATGAATCATGTATGGGATTATAACGCCGATATTCTTCCCAATACTGTTGAGGTGTATATCCGTAATCTTCGCAATAAAATTGACAAGCCGTTTAAAAACAGCAAATCATTAATTCAAACCATACGGGGATTTGGTTATAAGATTGGGTAATACTATGTTTGCTACGGCACGATTGAAACTTACAGCATGGTATGTATTGATTGTGATGTTGGTGAGCGTAGCATTTAGTCTCATTATTCATCGTGCGTCGGTTGGTGAGCTGGAGCGTTTTGAGCGAATGCATAGAACCCGTATAGAATATAGGTTGCGACACGTACGCCTTATCCTTGATAGTGAGTTAATTGCGCAGACAAAACAGCGAATATTACTCGTTCTCATTACTATTAATGGAGGAATATTAGTGCTCGCCGGCGCAGCAGGATTTTTTTTAGCTGGACGTACCTTACGACCAATTAAAGAAATGGTAGATGAACAGAATCGTTTCATCAGTGACGCGTCACATGAGCTGCGGACGCCCCTGACCGCGTTAAAAAGCGCGATGGAAGTGCACCTGCGCGATAAAAAACTGACGCTGAGCCAGGCAAAAGCATTGATTGGTGATAGCGTAAAAGATGTTGATAGGCTCCAATCATTGTCAGATGCTTTGCTGCGGCTTGCTCAATTTCAGAATCCTTCTCACCATCTCTCTTTTGAACAGTCTTTGTTACTTTCTCTCGTTGAAGAGGCGATACATGGGATTCAACCACTCGCGAAGCAAAAAAACATCACTGTTAAAACAGCTGTGAAAGACTGCAAAATCAGAGGAGATATACGAGGATTAGTAGATGTGATCGTGATTCTTTTGGATAATGCGGTAAAGTATAGTCCCAAAAAATCAGTCATTACTCTATCATCCCGTAAGACAGACAATACCGTTGTATTGTCAGTAAGCGATGAAGGAATCGGAATTGGTGAAAAAGATCTTCCTCATATCTTTGATCGGTTTTATCGTGCTGACGTTGCGCGTTCACACACTTCTAATAGTGGATATGGTCTTGGTCTGTCTATTGCGAAGAAAATTATTGACGTTTATCACGGTACGATTACAGTGAAAAGTGCGCCTGATAAAGGAACAACATTTATAGTGCAACTTCCTCAAAAATAAATCTTCGCTTTTTAAGCGTTTTTTCAGTTTTGTTTACTACAGTAGTAGGTAGAAAGGAGGTGATTGAATGAAATCGAAACTTATCTTGTCAACGCTGATTATTACGGGAGGAGTGTTACTTTTCGGAGTATCGGGAGCCAGAGCCCAAACAGCGACTGATCATTATTCTCAAATCATCAAAAAACTAGCCGAGAAATTTAAGCTCAAGGAAGCTGATGTGAAGGCGGTATTTGATGAGGAGAAAACTGCGCGTCGTGCACAGATGGAATCTCGACTTCTGGAGCGCCTGAATCAAGCAG
>CAZAJT010000084.1:0-2963 GCA_964485585.1 uncultured Gammaproteobacteria bacterium | reverse complement strand
CGCCTGTCCCGCCTTTGGTCATCCCTGCATTGCCGCCTTTGACCGCAACACACTCGCCAGCCGCTAGGGCCTCGCCTGGCAGACAAACAATATCTTCTTCTCCCTTACAAAGAATAATCGCGCTATATTCTCTTGCCATTTTCTCTATATTCTCCTGCGTTGGCACTAATTCAAAAAGCCGTTCAAATTCTCCGTGATGCGGGGTTAAAATAACCTCTGGCATATCCTTGAGCCACTCCTTCTCCATCATTTGCAACGCTCCCCCATCAATAACCCAGATCTTCTGTGGATATTTCGTCAATAAATATTTCGTCAAATAATACGTCTGTTCCCCTTCGTCTTGAATCTGATTTATTTCTTGTATATTGGACATTGGATATTTGATATTTGACATTCCGTGCTCCGAACGGACCATCCCCGGTCCAATCAACACGCAGTCTGCTTCATCGATATAGCTCTCAAGCTGCTTCCTCGGCACGACAATCCCATCCCGAAATTCTTTCTTCGCCTCCAACACGATCTGGTTATTCTCAGGAACCGATGAATAAAACACCATATCGACAATCCGCGAGGCAACTTTCAGTGCCCACAGGCTCGCAGCATGAAACAGATGCGATCCGCCGATCAAAAGCAGCTTCCCATTCTGGCCTTTATGGGAACCAGGAGGAGGGGTGTAAAGTTTTTTAAGCTCATCAGAATTGAAAAGTTCCATAACTCTACTCGATTTTAACATACATTAATAAATTGACCGTTGACATCAATAGAATCGCGATCTATATTATTTCTAATGGAAATTGACGAAATACGTCAAAGCAGAATAGCTACTGAGACTGCAAAACGTGAACAAGCTGAGTCAGATAGAATTTGCGAAGAAATGAGACTCCAGCTTGTAGAACTGCTTGCCACAGCTCCTGATACAAAGATTGTTAAGAAAAATCATCATTTTATCTCATTCGGAGAACAGTCAAAGCATCCAAGTCGCTATAATCAAAAGTTTGTGGCTCGCAAAATCCCTGAAGAAACAGGTCCTATTCCGGTAGAAATACGTGGATTCTATCCTTCCGACATTGACTTTGATACGCTAGTAAGAACGGCAGCAAAACCACAAGATATTATTGTAAGCTTTCCTGGTGAGTCACTTAACTTTTATCTTTTTAGACCAAATATAAATCGTAGATATAATCTAGATGAAGACTGTCCGACTATTGGTAGGGCGACTGGATATCGTCAGATTGTGGATGATGCTGAAAGAGGTGGTACAAGAGTTCCTCTTCAGGCTGCAACGGCTTTAAAAGATCGTGTAGTAAACCTGCTATTATCTACCACAACCCAACATGTTTCCAGTGTAGAACCTCTTCCATCTGGAGGCAGCATTCCAGTCTTCACCCCAAATCCAGCTTAATAATACCTGTACCTTCCGGGATCTCTTCTCGATAAATTCTTCATGCGTTGTCGTAAGAATCATCTGTTGCTTATCGATAACTCCCAAGACATGCTTCGCGGCATTTACGAATTTTGTGGTATAATACAACTGTATGACAAAGATAATTGCTGATCCAAACATTATGCTCGGAAAGCCCACGATCGCAGGGACAAGAATTACGGTGGAGCAAATTCTCAGGCTTTTGGCGCAGAAGCTTACTATTAAAGACATCCATAAGGACTTTCCACAGCTTAAAGAGATTGATATAAAAACCGCAGTTGAGTATGCGGCGAAAGCAGTTGCGATTCCAAAACGAGAGGCAAAACCTCTCCTTCATGAAGTTCATCGCGGATGAGAACCTTGGAATACGAGTTCCAACATATCTTCAAAACGTAGGTTTTGATATCGTTTCCATTACTGAAATTGCCCGAGGCAAACCAGATGCTGATGTCCTAACCCTTGCAAACGAGACAGGTAGAATCCTGATTACGCTTGATAAGGATTTCGGCGAGCTTGTGTTTAAAGAAAAACTCATTCATACAGGAGTACTACTGTTACGATTGAAAGATGAATCAATCGAAAACAAAAAGAGAATTCTCTTACGGGAATTACGATCAGGAAAAGATTTTACGAAGAGATTCACCGTTGTGAGAGAAAAGTAGGTCTGAGCAAATCAGACCCGCCAACAAGAAGCAGTTTCCCATTCTGGCCTTTATGCGAATCGGCTGGAGGCATGTAGAGCTCTTTTAATTCTGAAATATCGAAATCCTGCATAGCTGAATTGATTGTAGCATAGAAGGATAGACTCATCCCTACATAATGGATTGATCAATCAACGTATTTCTGCTAATATCACCCTAACATGCATACCGCAGAACAACTCGCATTTCTTTCAGTCCTTCACACAGAAGCAGCGGAGGCGAAAGGGTTTGAGCAAGGACAACGATCCGCTGCACTCAATTTCTTGTTTATAGAAGCTGCAAAAGGCTTCTCTCTTGACGAATTAATGCCTCCACACAAACCAACCAACAAGGGAGACTTGATTCGAAATGTTTGGAAGAAAATTCGCAGACAACAAGAGCCTCAACTACCACATATAAGAGAAGTAACACATACTGGAGTCGCGCAGCTTGATACAGAGACAAGGCAGTGCACACTTCGTTTGACAACAGCTCCTGATCTACTGCTTCAAAATATTGGTGAAATGACTATTGAGATTGCGGGGATAGGGGAACGTTTGAGAATAGATCGATGGTTTCCTATGATTCAAAAAATTGATGACGACAGCCTTATCATAACAGATCAGGTAAATGAAAACGGAAACACAATTGCCCGTCGGCCAACCAGACACGATATGAAACAGTATATTGCTACAGTTACCACATTTACTCCTCACGCTGCAGTCTCAGTTGCCGCATAAAAGAGAAGTTATTATTAGAGATGAATGACATTCGCTTCGTTCTCAAACTTCATCGTCAAGATCACCTGCTGCTTCCTATTCGTCTTTATGGGGGGACCAGGCTGAAAATATCTTCCTTCT
>CAZAJT010000083.1:0-2969 GCA_964485585.1 uncultured Gammaproteobacteria bacterium | reverse complement strand
CAGCGGCTTGCGGATCTTATTGCGTCATACTTTGTTCCGGTAGTCCTCATGCTTGCTATCGCAACATTTAGTATCTGGTACATCTTTGGACCTGATCCGGCACTCCTCTATGCTCTCTTAAATACTGTTGCCGTACTTATTATTGCCTGTCCTTGCGCAATGGGTCTTGCAACTCCCACTGCGATTATGGTTGGTACGGGAAAAGGAGCAGAACATGGAATCCTAATTAAGGATGCCGAGAGCCTGGAAATAGCGCATAAAGTAAATACTATCATCTTTGATAAAACCGGTACGTTGACAAAAGGAAAACCAGTCGTTACTGACATTATTCCCGTTATGAATTCTGCATCAAAAGTTACGCGCAGTACACATAACCCACAACTCATAACTCATAACCTCCTAAAGTTGGCTGCCTCTTTAGAGAAAGGTTCAGAACACTCACTTGCCGATGCGATAGTAAAAAAAGCTGAGTCTGAAAAACTTGCCTTGCATAAAACTGAAAAGTTTAAGGCGATTGCCGGACATGGTATAGAAGGATTTATTGAAAATAAAAAAGTAGTACTGGGAAATAAACGGATGATGGATAAAGAAAAAATCAGCTATAAAGAAGTCGAGAAAGAAATAGACAAACTGGAGAAAGAAGGAAAAACAGTAGTGCTTCTTGCAGTAAATAGTACATTGGCAGGACTCATCGCCATTGCAGATACGGTAAAAGAAACTGCTGAAGCAGGAGTGATTATTCTACAAAAGAAAAAAATCGAAGTTATCATGATTACCGGAGATAATCATCAGACTGCTCATGCGATAGCACAAAAACTGGGAATCAAGCGGGTTCTGGCAGAAGTATTACCGGATCAAAAAGAGCAGGAAGTGAGAAAGATCCAGGCTGAAGGGAAAGTGGTTGCGATGGTTGGTGATGGAATCAATGATGCGCCTGCCTTAGCAGCTGCTGACATTGGAATTGCGATGGGGACAGGTACTGATATCGCCATAGAAGCTGCGGACATATCGCTTGTTAATAAAGATTTGAAATCAATCGCGGCAGCAATCGAGCTTTCCAAAAAAACAATGAGAACAATTAAATTGAATCTCTTCTGGGCGTTTGCTTATAATATTCTTCTTATTCCGGTTGCTGCCGGTTTACTTTATCCGATTTTTAATATCTTGCTTAATCCCATCCTTGCCTCTCTGGCCATGGCTTCTAGTTCAATATCTGTCGTAACGAACTCCCTCTTTTTAAAACGAGTAAGACTGTAAAATTAAGTACTATGTACATACTCGTTATGAGTTCATCGTAACAATATGGTCCTATGGTTCCATTGTTCAATGGTTGCAATGGTTTAAAAGCCATGGAGCCATTCACCCATATAACTATTGAGCAATTGAGCCATTGAACCATAGAACCATTGACTTACATACTGCATGTGCGAAAATGCGTATGCAAAATTCGTAGAGAAAATACCCGCAAGAACTTGATTTAAGAAGCTATATCACATTAAACATTCCTCGAAACATATTCATACTGCAGGAAAATGCGATTGGACCTTTTTCCTTCGGTGTAAACTCAAGTATATTCTCTCCCACACTCAAGGCCTTCTGAATTCCAAGCTTTGGAGCGGTGATAAATCCCTGACACCCAAATACATTCTCTCCATTCACGATCCATCGCACGGGTACTCCCTGTTTTACCGTAAAATACTGCGGACTATAACCTTGGCCGTTGACACTCATCCGTACCTCCTGATATCCATCTTTTATAACGGCTTGTTTATATGAAACTCTATTATTTTGATCGAAGGGATTTACCGTTATACCATATCCTGACAGAAAATTGGAGAAATATGACAATCCGATCAGGAAAACCAAAACACCCATTACTTTTGCAAAATAGGGATAATAGGATGATTTTGTAAACGACGAAGCAAATCCTATTGCAAATAGCGCCGGTGACGTACCCAACGCAAATACCATCATCATCAGTGAACTTTGAACCGGATTTGCGAGACCCAGCGCATAGAGCTGTACTGACTGAGTAAAACCACAAGGAAGAAGATATGTTATTGCGCCTAAAAGAAATGAAGTTTTCTTCGGTGACCGGATTAACCTTCCTTCAATTCTCGTAAAAATACTTTTTGTGAGAGGATTCCCGGCTATAAAAGAAAATGAGACCAGTCTTAACATACTCAGTCCAATAAGTATCATAAAAACTGCGACAAATACCGTCAAAAATGACCCGAGTTGCAGATTCTGCGCTGCCGTTTTCCCGATAAACCCTGCGATAAATCCAAATAATCCGTAGGAGAGAATTCTTCCCGCATTAAAACTTACCGCGGGCATGATATTCTGGGTGAAAGAAAGATCACTTCTACTCAGTTTACCGACTGTTGATAAAAAGAGCGCGCCTGATGTAGCCATACAGGTTGAAGTAGACGCAACAAGACCTAAAATAAACGCGGTCATAAGAGTAATACCTGATGAGGCGTTGAAGTCAGGAAGAATCTGAAATTCTTGAGCAAAAAAGTAGAGAATGAATAAGAATATCGCTATCGCGCTTGCATCGGCGAAACGCTTTAAATAAGGCTCCTTGTATCCGTCATTCTTACTTCCTATCTTATAACCGAAAGCGGCAATCTTTTTATTGAGCGTATGCTTGTCAAGATGACCCACATATGATATCTCTGCTTCCTGTTTTCTAAAGTTTGCGGTAACTTCTCGAACGCTCGGAACTTCTTTGAACTTATCTTGTATCAAAAACTCACAGGATGGACAATGCATACCCTGAACGGGAAGGGTAGCTTTTTTCAGCTTACTCATGTAACGTTCATTATACAGCATACTCAGTGTGCGCTACCTGCTGAATTTAAAAAATGATGTAAACCGCGCCTTTATTTCTCGCTCTTTCTTTTTTCTCCTGTAGAATATAATTCATGATCACTGAACCTGATTTTCTTAATAAACTATCACTCTTA
>CAZAJT010000082.1:0-3029 GCA_964485585.1 uncultured Gammaproteobacteria bacterium | reverse complement strand
TCAAAGTTCTCTTTGGATAAAAGATATGGGGGTTAAAAAATGAAAATAAATAATTAACAAATTATATCATAATGTTTATTTTCTTCCCTTTGCAATGGTATAATAATGTCTTCACCATGGGTGGCGGAGTGGCCAATCGCACTAGACTGTAAATCTAGCGGGTTTTCCCTACGGAGGTTCGAATCCTCCCCCCTGGACGAGCTCGGCAAGCTCACCGCAAGGCAATTTTTAGGTGAGGTTGACGAAATAAATTCGGGAGGATGAGAAGTTCACCCTGAGCGAGCGAAACGAATCGAATGGGAATCCTCCCCCTGGACCTACTCCATTTTGTATATGAAACTCCGCGGACCAAAAGTCCACAGTTTCCCAAATGTTAATAGTTGAAATACACTGTCGCGAAAAACCATTCTTTGACAACTCGTATGGGCTTTGACTTTACTTCATCCCCCCATAGTTATATTGCGGTTGTGTTCGCGAAGGCTGTATAACGTTTGATCTCCTCAACTGTTGCTCTATCATTGACGGCGCTGACATAATAACCTTCACACCTGAGTTTGCCTCCCTACAGATACTCTCGAATGTTGGGAAACTCCTTAAAGATTAGTTTCTGAGTCCATGTCTTGATAAATATCAGATGGTGAAAATCTTGAGGGAGCTGAAAGAAATACGTGTAGGTGATCTTGGTTACAATTGATCTTACCGATAATCCAGTCATGGAATGGCGCCTTTTCCTTAACCGAATTCTTTCAGCTTCATTTCGACCTTATCCGTCAGTACCTTACGTCTGTATTTTGAGCAAAAGACTATATCGTAAAAGATAGTGTTCCTACTATGAGCACTTATTCGGTTTCGCACCCTACCACTCTATCAAAGTGCTTTACTCCCTTACCCCACGCACGATGGCGATGTGGAAATCTTTTAAGTATTATACCACTACTTTATATCTTCACTTTACTCAAAGACAGTCTTCCTGTGTGATGTAGTTTGCTCCAGGCAAGAATTTCTCCCTTCACGGCTCGTAATAGGGCAATAAATATAACAAAGTACATAATCTGGGTATAAGGAAATCTGAGAAATACTATGTAAAAGAGATTTTCGAACGGCCGACGGGAAAATATGTACGCGAAAACGGTGATGAGAAACTGAAGTATAAAATACAAAAAAAGGAAAAAAATAGTAAGTATTCGCTCGCCGATCAATAAATTAGTCAATACAAATAAATCGACTAAGGGGGTAATGAATATCGCAGGAATTTGGAGAAATACTGCGCGAGGAAGCAATATCATACCAAAGAAACCGAACTTGCGATTAAAAATTAACTCTCGATATTTGAAATAAACCTGTAAATTTCCAAAATTCCAGCGAAATCGCTGAGTAAGAAGTTGGCTAAGAGATGCGGGCGCTTCAGTCAATGCATTTGCGCTCTCACCGTATCGTACTTCATATCCTTTTTCAATTAAAGAAAGTGTTAGGTCGAAGTCTTCTGCATGTGTCTTATAGGAAAATCCGCCTAACCTACGGATTACATGAGTCCGCCAAGCACCAAAAGCACCAGGAACTACCGGTACACACTTGAAAAGTTCATGCACTCTTTTATCAATATGTTGACCTAAAAGGTACTCAAGATCCTGCAACTTGGTAATAATATTCCGTTTATTTCCGACGCGAATATTTCCCGCTACTGCACCCACTTTTTTATGAGAAAACGGGAGTAGTATCCTTCTTAAAGCGCTCGGTGTGATTCTCGTATCGGCATCGATAAAAACAGTGACCTTTCCTTTTGCATGCTTTAATCCGTAATTTAACGCGCTGAATTTACCTCCTTTTACTTTAGTGAGTATTTTTACCCGTGGATCGTAGGTTAGCTCCTGAGCACGTGCAAAACTGTTGTCAGTACTTCCGTCATTCACAACAATGAGTTCAAATTTTGTGTAAGAACTTCTCAAGATAGCTCGCATAGTCGGACGAATGGCACGCTCTTCATTATGCATGGGAATCACTATTGACACAAGGTCAGTAAAAGTAAAACGTTTATTTTTTGTTTTCTTGAACTTCGCTCTCCTCCACGCGCAAAGCATATTCTGAATAAGTGCAAGGAAAACAAAAATGCCCATATGAAGCATAACGAGGATAAAACCGATGATGAATCCATGGGTGAGCAACCGAGGACTTTGTTTATAAGCGTCATACATCTGATACGAAATAAATGTATATATTCTGTCTACCAGTGTCAGTGGTTCTTTATAAGGCAACCCTTCACTGCGGGCTAACTCTGATATTGTGGTAAATGTATACCCCCGATCTTTATAAAACTTGATAATATGCGGGAGAGCTTGTATGGTAGCCTCTCTCTTTCCTCCTGCGTCATGAAAGAGAATAACTGCCGTCTGGACATCAGAGGTAGTCGCAAGCTGTGCTATCTTTTTGTAATCATGTTTCGTATTCCAATCCTCAGAATCAACAGTAGGAGCAGAAATTGTCAAATTTCTTTTTAACGCTTCACGAACATATTGTAAGGAATTGTATGAAAGAAGCGGATCAAGCCCCAAGTAAGGTATTCGAAATAGTTTCGCTTTATACCCATAATGATAAGCAAATATTTTTTCAGTAAAATCTAATTCTTTGATAAAAGTAAAGTCATCCAATGGTTTATCTTCGCGATTTTCATAATGAGAAAAAGTATGAAGCCCCATATCTGATCCTTGTGTGAGTATGGCCCGACCAACTTCAGGATATTTATAGATTTGTGAACCGAGAACAAAAAAGGTTCCATTTACCTGCTCTTTTTTTAGAACTGCTAAGAGTTTTGGAGTAATAGTTGGATCAGGACCATCATCAAAGGTTAGGACTACTACTTTTTTTTCTTCTCCAAACCGTTTCACATAGGTATTCCCGTAGAGATTTTCAAGAGCTATAAACGTTCCCTGATTAACTACTGGTCGTGACTCATTATTAATACGCTCTATCTCTTTATCAATGTTTTGATGATTGTTCTGGAAAGTGTTATTATGAAAAGGAGAATAGTAAAA
>CAZAJT010000081.1:0-3072 GCA_964485585.1 uncultured Gammaproteobacteria bacterium | reverse complement strand
CCTGCGAAAGAGACGCGAAAGATTTTATGTAAGGAATGTTATCTCGACTACTTTGAAAAAAATTCCGCACTCATCACCGAATAACTCCTATGAATTTTCAGCAGTTTTTGAAAGAATGTAACGAATTGAAGCAGCAATTTCCCCGTATTCCCAATCATTTCGATCAGTGTGAAAATGCTGATTACGGAGATTATCTCTTCCAGACAAAGAACGCCTACTATTGTTTTGAAGATGCGAACTGCAGTGATAGTATCTATCTGTTTGATTCCTTTAAGGCAGAGAATTGCTGTGACGGTGATTATATTATTGAGTCACAATGGTGTTATGATTGTGTTGATATATCAAACTCGAATAACTGTACCTACTGTATTTACTGCAGTCGGTTATACGACTCTCATTTCTGTTATCACTGCATGGACTCCAGTAATTTGTTTGGGTGTGTATATCTTAAGTTTCAAGAATATTGCATTGTTAATAAACAGTACCCGAAAGAAGAATATGAAAAAAAGGTGGCAGAGCTGAAAAAAAGACCGTTTGAAGAAAATATGGCGGAGATGAAAAAACTGCGTCTACGCTATCCGGTTACCCAGACGCTTGTTTCCAATAGTGAACATTCTGATTATGGCAACCAAGTGTTTTTCAGCAAAAATCTATACATGTGTTTTGATTCTGCGTATTCAGAAGATTGCGGTTATTTATACGATTCCCACCACAACAAAAACTCGTTTGATCTCACCCAGACCCATCACTGCGAGCTTACCTATGAATGCGTTGACGGATTCCAACTCCATAATTGTTTTTTTACCAACTACTGCGGTTTTTTGACTGATTCAGGCTTTTGTGAGAATTGTTCCAATAGTCATCATTTGTTCGGCTGCGTTGATCTGGATAACAAGGAGTACTGCATCCTGAATCGCCAGTATAGTCCGGAGAAATATGAAAAGAAGGTGGGGGAGATTATGAAGTCGTATCGTCAGCTGAGTTCTTAGTATGCGATTTCGCTCGACACCCATCTGCTTGCTCCAGTGGGAACCCTCCCCTGAAACAACGGGGAATCCCAAGTCGCATGCATCTGGATGTCTTCGCTCATCGTTATAAACTACGAACTACCAACTACGAACCACGAACTTCATGTAATCGGTTCTGGGAAAAATGGTTCTTCGGGAGGTGGTGATTGAGGTGGCTCCTCTTCAGTTTTTTCATTCGACTTCTTTTTGCCTGACAACTTCCCTCGTTCCCATTGCTCAATCTCTTTTTCTACTTCTGGTCGCGGACGCGCCCAGGTCGCTCGGGTATTTTGAACAATTACATCAATCACGTTATCTTGTGGTTTTGGCACCGTTATTGTCGTTGCAGAAAACGGTTGAGCAGTTTTACCGTCAATAGACATTTTGATATAGAAGTTTCGCATGTCTAAATTTAAAAAATCATTAACGCCGAATGTTGGTTCAAACTCCTTTACGATGATCTGCGCATCATCTCCGCCAATCCGAAAGCTCAAGATATTACTCACATTGCCAAAGATCGTTGCTCGCACCTCTTCAGGTAGTTGTTGCATGTACTGATGGGCGACGGTTAAGTTTAGACGATATTTTCTTGCTTCTGATAAGATATTCGCAAACGTCGCCGTTGCAAAATTTTGAAACTCGTCAACGTACAAAAATGTATCTTTTCGTTGTTCTTCCGGAATTGTCGTACGAGCAATAGCAGTTTCCCAAATCTTGGTAATAAGCATTGAGCCCAGAAGCGCGCTGTTTTCTTCGCCGAGGCTGCCTTTTGAGAGATTGGCAATGAGAATTTTTTCATTGTTCATAATCTCGTGGAGAGAAAAGCCGGTTTTAGACTGACCGACAATATTACGAATTATCGGATTAGCGATAAACTGCCCAATTTTATTGATAATTGGTACGATTGCCTGACTGGCGAACTGTTCATTCCACGCAGAAAACTCAGTTGTCCAGAATTTTTTTACGAGTGGATCTGAGATGTGGCTGATGACGTCTTGTCGGAAGAGATTGTCAGTGAGCATTCTGGGGATTCCCAAAATGCTGGCGTTGGGATACTCGAGGAGCGCAAGAGTAGTATAGCGCAGTACGTGTTCAAACCGCTCGTTCCAGTTGAGTCCAAATAATTTCTTGAATATTGCAACAAAGCCAGCAACAATATTTTGTCTGAATTCAAACGACCCAACCCCTTCCATGGGATTAAATCCGATTGGATAGTTTGCATCTGCCGGATCAAAGTAGACGACGTCGTTCATGCGATTTTTCGGAATCAGATTCAGCACTTCCTTGGCGAGATCACCGTGGGGATCAAGGAGAATAAATCCCCGGTTGGTTTGCAGATCAGAATGCATTAAAAGCTCAAGAAACTTCGATTTACCCATACCGCTTTTTCCAATAACGTAGATATGTCTTCTTCGTTCTACGGTTTTGATACCAAACTGTACTTTTTCACCCTGATAGTTTGTTTCTCCAAAAAGCGCAATGTTCGTATCTCGGGAGGAGCCAGTTGCACGGGGAAGATCAGATGGAGCAGGCCCTTTTTTCGATCGAATTTGATCTATTTGCGCGATGCCCTCTTCTTGGTAGGGGAGATGGAAAAATGTTGCAATCTCAGCGGGTGAGAACCGAAACTTTTTATTTCCAAGGATTCGATGGCAAAATGCGCCAATGAATGCTGTGTCAGAATGCGTGCGCCCCTCTTTCAGTTTCTGCAACTTCGGCCGCTCGAGTATTTTTTTATACACCGCAGTCATGGAGGAAAGATTGACCGCCGCTTTATCTCGACCTTTTCCTGCCGCAAGAAATCGTATGGTACTTTTGAAATAGGTCGTCGCTTCTTTTTCTTCTTCCAATTTTTCCTGCTCACCATTTTTTCTTGATCGGTCACGCATTTTTTCTACCAATTTCTCCCAGAGTGTTTCTTTTTGAGGCGGTTCCATAATGATCTGGATACTACCGAAATCTTCAGCGCCGGTAAATGCATTTGCCACTCCGGAGAGTGACACGAGGGGATTTTTTTCAATTTCTTTATACGTGCGTATCGGGATATACTGGGATTGATCATAGT
>CAZAJT010000080.1:0-3081 GCA_964485585.1 uncultured Gammaproteobacteria bacterium | reverse complement strand
GATGCAACTTTCAATAGATGAGGTTGAAAATCTCATGAAAATTTCCCAACAGCCAAAATCTCTGTCGACTCCAGTTGGTGATGATAAAGAAGCAACTCTCGAACAATTTGTAGCCGATCAAGCTCAGCCTAGTCTGTATGATAAAGTGTCACGAGAACTACTGAAAGACGCATTGCAGAAAGTCCTAGAAACCCTATCTCCTCGAGAGAGAAAAGTATTGATGATGCGATTTGGCTTAGAGGATGGAAAACCAAAGACACTTGAAGAGGTAGGCAAAGAATTTAAAGTGACGAGAGAACGAATTCGTCAAATAGAAGCGAAAGCCATACGGAAACTAAAGCATCCGACAAGAGCGAGAAAACTTAAGGATTTCCTAGAATAATCTTTATTTCTTCTTCTGCGCATACTATACTTAAATCATTCAAGATCTTATTATCTTAATATTGTGGATTATAGTCTATTGTCAACAGGTTAGTAAGTTACTAAGGTTAGGAAATCATGAAAGGGAACTATTTTTATCGACGATTGGGTATCAGAGTTATTATAGAAAGAAAACGCAAACGGTTGTCGCAGGAAGAACTCGCTGGATTATCAGAGATTGATAGAACCTATCTTGCGCGGATTGAAGAAGGAAAAGCGAATCCGTCCATAAAGGTACTCAACAAAATCGCGAGAAAACTGAAAATTCGATTACACGAGTTATTAAAAGGAGTTTAACTCATAATGAAAAATCCCGAGAATAATCGTTCACCCGTGCAGAAAGTTCTCAATCTATGGGCAATCATACTTATCATGTGGAGTATATATCGGGCCTATTTTAAAACGGATCTTCCCATTTGGGTTGATGAATTTGTTGCAAAGCCGATGATATTTATCATTCCGATATATTATTACATCACCCAGATTGAAAAACGAAATTTTTTTGAAGGTGTTGATTTAAAACTTCATAAGATATTTCATCATATTCTGTTTGGTATTTTAGTCGGAGCCGCCTTTTTTATCAGTGGAAGTTTAGGACTCGCATTTAAAACGAAGGATATTACCGTTTTGTTTGCTCAATCTGTTTCGCTTACTGATGGTGTGTTTTTTTTCATGATGGGTTTGATGACGAGTATATCTGAGGAAATCTTAACGAGAGGATTCGTTTTAAAACGGCTCTATGAAGACTCAAAGAATATTTTTACCTCTTCATTTCTCGTAAGTATATTATTTTTCTTTATGCATGTTCCGATTCTTTTTACGAGCGATAAGATTATCGGTATGGTACTTCTGAGAGTAATGTTTATTGACTTAATTCTCAGCCTAGCAGTCTCGTTTATTTTTATTGAACGGAAAAATCTCATTGTTCCTATCCTTATCCATGCTTTTTATAGCTTCAGTCTTTATCTCTTTACTAAATAATAAATCTTTGCCAAGCGTACACAGTTTCCTGTTCACAGTAGGATATTTAAGCAGTCTCACATACGTATTTTCGCGCATGCAGTATGTAAGTCAATGGTTCTATTGTTAAATGGTTAAAAAGGTTTAATAGTTAACCATGTAGCCATATAACCATTGAGCTATTGAACCATATCATCACTATGAACGGTGCTTGCCCCTCGAAGCCTTGGCGAAGTGGGGAACCCTGAACCCATAACACAGAACGCTTTACGCTTAGCGTATAACTTCAAGAATCCAGAATACTTCTTGGCTGCCTGCTTTGATAACTTTTATTTTTTCGAGCTGATCTGATAATTCCGGGTGATTCTTAAAGTCATCTGGAGTTCCCGCTAAAACATATTTTTTTTCCGGTGGGTTTGCTATGAAGCTAAAGGTAAACTTATCAAACCCTTCAATCTGTCCGAATCCATACTCATCCGGTTTACTTAATGTTGCCTGTTTTTGATATTGCGAAGGATCAAAAGCGAGATAAAAAAGCATAAAAATATAGGGTTGACCATTCTCTTTTGTTATATAGAATTTATCAAAAGTATAATAGTTTTTTTTAACGTAGTTGGCTAATTCTTTATATCCTGACTGCCACGCGCGGATAACATAGGCTCTTTTGGGGTAGTGAAACAGGTAAAAATCCCAACTATAATAGCTGAATATGAGAAAGCTTATCGCACATAAACCGGCGAAAAGTATTTTATACCGTTTCCCTACAGTGTCATACAAATGTTTCATGCCGTATCCTGAGATAAGGAGTAAGGGAACAAGTAAAAAGTGAGAGCGGGTAAGGGACGCTTTTGCCCAAGAGAGAGATGCGGAGAGTGGTAGATATAAAATAAGAATAAGAAGAAGATATCTCCATCGTTCTTTATTATGGAATAGAAAATATAAACCAATGAAAAAGAAAAGATACTCTACTACTGTTAAATACGATATTCCTTGATATCCAAACCGAGGATTTTCATCGCCTTGAGAAACAAGAAACTGAGGTGAAAAGTACGAAAGATGGTCAAATAAAACATCCTTCATACTTGTAGTAACTTTGTTATAGAGGAGAGCGTTTCCTCCCTCCCCTCGCAATTCGTTAATTTTTAACGTAAAACCTGGATTGTTAAAAAAAATGAGGTTTTTTACTCTTTCAGGTTTATAGACTAAATCAACAGAAAAAACACAGATAATGATAAGACTATATACCAGGAGTAATTTACTTCCTTTCTTTTTCGAGAATGTGTAAAAAGCAATAATAGCAAGAAATAATAACGCAAATAGTCTGCTTGACTGATAGTTGAAAAGCGCAAGTGTAGTGAATAGGAGGAGGTAAACGGTATTTAATACCGAGCTATTGCGCAACACGCGGAGTAAAAATAGCAGAGAGAGAGATAAAAAGAATGTATTGGTATAAGCTTCATGGGCGTGACGCCCAATAATATGTACTCCTAATGAAAATGCGGAAAGAAAGGCAGCGATAAGAGCAATCTTTACGTCATTAAATATCTCTTTTGCAAGAAAATAGATAATCATAGGAAAAAGAATAGCTATGAGAGTGTTAAGCGCTCGACTACTGAATTCGTTTAAACCAAAAAGGGCAATAAACGGAACGGATAAATAAGAATAGAGAGGCATTTTATAATCTCCAAATGATTTCATCCG
>CAZAJT010000079.1:0-3088 GCA_964485585.1 uncultured Gammaproteobacteria bacterium | reverse complement strand
TGTCGGTTGGGGCATACGCAACAAGAATTAAGTATAGCAAAGAGTAGATAAAGAGGGAAGAGATGTGTAAGAAGATTGATAAAGATAGAGAAAAAGGGGCAAAGGAATCAAATGGGACTATTAGTTTCTTTCCAAATACTCTTTTAGCATAGCACGAAGGGTTGTTTTTCCTTTGGTTGTTTTAAAGTATCCTTCTCGTCGTTTGGCGTCTTTTTCGTTACGATATGCCTCGTAGAATATCAGGTCAAGGGGAGCATATGCTTTGGTTGAGAGTTCTTCTCTGTTATTGTGCTCAATAAAACGCTTTTTAAGATTGTGTGTAAAGCCTACGTAAAGGAAGCTTTTGATTTGACTTTTGAGAACATAAACGTAAAAAAAGTTCATTGAGGATAAATTTGATCAGAAGATAACTAGTAAGGTTGGGACGTACCAGTCACTTTGTTCCGGTACATCCCTCACTTACCTTCGCCGCATGCCCCGTACCGTATGATGCAGGGCCATGCACCGAATGGTGCGTGGTTGCGGGGTCGGTATCGAAACCGAACTGTGAGATTATGCGATCTGTTGCTCCAATTACTTAGAGTGTCGGACTATATCATCATCCTTTGATAAGTTCTGGAGAAGTCCTTTACTTATTAATGGAGTTCAGCGTGTAGTCTCTACGGGTTCCCCGATGTAGCATCGGGATCTTCCCTCGGTATTGCCCGGCATTCTTGCTTAGGGTTTCACCGATATAGCTGAATTCACTTGTATTATTACTAATAAAAGGGCCCACTTTGAGCCTCACGTGCGCCTTACACTACCCCGCGCGTGAGAAATAGTATAGCATTTGCTTCAGATTGAAGCAAGTTTTAGTCTTACCTAACGCCAAATGATACTGTAGGAGTATCATTGGTAGTTTAGACTATCCGGAGGTTATTATGCAACAAACAACTAGATTATTAGAGGCTAACTGGTGAGGGATACAACGCTCCAAAGTTTTCGTTTATTTTCTCTACAGCCTCAGATCCATTAAATTTTCCAGATTCATCCTCGAGCATAACATGGCCAACTTTGTACTCCTTTACCTCTCCATTCTGATCTTCTGTGAAGGCAGAATAAAGGGATAATGAGGCTACTCTTGGCCTGTCTGCTCCTTCTTCTGGTTCAGCTCCATATTTTTTAACATCCATTCTTACCATCGCACTGTAATTTCGAATTTCTCTTGCGGAAAATCTCAAAGGCTCTCCGTGGAACGATACGTGATATCCGAATCCTTCCAAATTAAAGAAAACACCGTCATCAATGATTGCTCTTCCACCATTCGGGAAACTTCTACCAAAGAATGTTTTTCCTAAGGCCGCATTAAACTCTGGGATTCCAAGAAGATTGTTCGCAAGGCCTGTTGCTGTCTCATGAGCAATTCTAGCCTCTTCTGGTTTGGAAAGCTGTTCTCTTGTTGTTTGTAGCTCTGGCATTGCCATATTGAGGTTAATTGTATCAAATTGTATCAAAAAGTCAAGTGATTTAGAGCAGCTTTACGAAAGAAAAATTCTTTTTAAGCTTCTCGTAGAGCTTTTTATCAGCAGTAATTAATTCACAATTCCTTTTCTGCATGAGCGAGACGTACGCGGCATCGTAATAGGTAATTTTGTAATCAGATGCGTTTTCAAAAACTTGTCTAAACGCATCTTGTCCAATGTTCTCTACGATTAAATGAAGTGCCTGCATTGTTTGCATAATCTCACTTATTTGAACTTTTGTAGCTTTTTTCGAGAGTAATATATTTCCTAGTTCGTAGTAGAGAAGTGTGGGAATTAGAATAGAAAACTTTCCGTCCTTATAGTTTTGTAAGTAAGTAGAGGCCCTATCTGAACCCTCCTCTTCACTGAACCATTTTGCAATTACTGATGCATCAAGCACCTTATCTGTTCTCGTTTCCATATCGATTCTCTCTCATATTTCGGATGAGGGTCGTGCTGTCTTCGCCTTTTGCCAGTTTTTTCCCATATTGCTCTCGAAATCTCAGGATTCCTTCAACCGCTTCTTCTCGTTCTTTTTGGACAGTATCTTCAGCAGCAAAGTAGGCCTTTTGTACTGCTTTTCTGGTTAGTTCTCCAATAGATGTCTTTTGCTTCTTTGCGAGGGCACTCAGCTTTTCCCAAAGGTCTTTATCAAAAAGGATATTGGTGCGTTTTACTAACATACATATACACATTATCATACACATATCTACATCGTCAAGAGGCAGATTACAGAAATTTGAACATTACTTGTCTTACTCGTAGCTAAATTGCTATACTCGTGTGGTAAAAGCCAGGGTAGCTCAGCTGGTTAGAGCACAGCATTCACCTGCCCGCCGCATGCCAACGTAGCTCAGCGGCAGAGCAGTCGTTTCATAAGCGACCGGTCGTCAGTTCGAATCTGACCGTTGGTACAAGGCTTTGGCAGGCGGGTAACGTGAAGGTTCGTGGGTTCGATCCCCACCCCTGCTACATTGACGGTTTATTAGCCTCAATCACCTCTTCTTGCTATAATATCAAGGCAATGAATCTGAGAGGTAAAAAAGCAGCTGTCTTAGGTCTCGGAGTTGAAGGTCTCGCGAGTGTCCGGTATCTCTCTGAAAAAGGTGCAAAGACGACGGTTCTGGATGAGCGGAATGAAGAGTTTCTGGATCAGAGAGCTCTTTTCGAGGCCAAAACGCTTGGAGCCTCGCTTAAGCTCGGCAGGACATCCATGGACAATCTTGGACATTTTGACATTGTTCTCAGGAGCCCGGGAGTGAAGGCGCTGCGAAAAGAGCTTCAGGAGGCAAGGGAAAAAGGGGTCAAAATTACTTCCCAAACACAGATTTTTTTAGAGGAATGCCCTTGCCGTGTGATTGGGGTCACCGGGACAAAAGGGAAGGGGACGACATCGACACTTATTGCAGAAATTCTCAGAAAAGGCGGTTTTGATGCACATCTGGGCGGCAACATAGGCCTTCCTCCTTTAGATTTTTTGAACATACTTACTCCTCAATCTGTCGTCGTCCTCGAGCTGTCAAGTTTTCAGTTGCAGGATGTCACTATAAGTCCTCATATTGCCGTTCTTCTGATGATTGCGCCGG
>CAZAJT010000078.1:2194-3125 GCA_964485585.1 uncultured Gammaproteobacteria bacterium | reverse complement strand
GGTGAGATAGTTGATGATATCGCCGCTGACAATCTCAGACGCGATATCAGTCGTACGGGTTGAAAGGACTATCGCGCTCATAAAGTTAACAAGGAGAATATACGTCAACATTTTTTCGGCGGAGTATGAAAACACAAGAGTCTTTTGTGTAAAGATCGAGTTCCAGAGGAAAAATATG
Source organism: uncultured Gammaproteobacteria bacterium (assembly GCA_964485585.1). Classification (GTDB taxonomy): domain Bacteria; phylum Patescibacteriota; class Microgenomatia; order UBA1406; family GWC2-37-13; genus CAZAJT01. Next base: position 2,947 of record CAZAJT010000078.1, on the reverse strand, counting down.
ATAATAAAACTGAGGACATTCCGCACCCGCCATAAAACAAAACTCAAGCGGTAGGTGAAGTAGATGAGGAGCTGGGTTTTGAAAATGACTGTTAATTTATTCATTCTGTGCAGCTAAAGCAATTATAGCGATAAGTAGAAAAGAATGAGAGGGTTGTGGTGGTTGTGAGAAGTGTGAATGATGTTGAAAATGATGCGTCGTTGCGCTATGGTGTGCAAGCTTTACACGGCGCTAGATGGTCCCGCCAGCTACAACCCTCTCGAGGGGTAAGCGGATTCACCGTCCAGCGCCGCATGTACAGTTCTAGTCGTCCAAAACGCGTACGGGCAAACGTGTGCCGTTATGTAAAACTACCTGAATATGAGGCAGGTCGAGCCTGAGCGAATGGTCGTGTCTGACGACAATAGCGGTTGGTTGCGCGTTTCCGTCGACTTCGAGAGTGACCTTCATGTCCCGAGTCGTCCAGGTTGGAATGTTATTGATCACATCGATCGTCTTGGGTGGTTGCAACACTGCAGCCAATCCGGCGTCAATCCGCTGGCAGAGCTGGTAATACGGAAAGGCTCGGTCGTGCGTCGGGCACGTGCAATACATTGTGACTTCTCCCGTTTCTGGTTCTGAGGTTGCGACTTTGTCTGCTATCTGCTTTCCGGCTGATAGAAAGAGCGTGCTGTGGTGAATCTCACCTCCTTGTTGTAAAAGTACGTACTTCGGTCATTGCTGACCGTCTGAAACAGATCGAGGCAACTTCAT
>CAZAJT010000078.1:0-2184 GCA_964485585.1 uncultured Gammaproteobacteria bacterium | reverse complement strand
TGTTTTCTGGGTGTTATCATAGAATTTTTAGAAATGTAAAATTTAACCCATTAAAAAACCCCGCTTGTGGCGGGGCTGGATTTTCGTTTATTAAGCTTAGTTTATCGTACAAAAATCACTTCCCCGCGTAGCGGAGGTATAGAAATAATAGTATTTCAATGATTTTTGCATAAAAGTTATTATATCAGAAAGAGCGGTCTTTTGTCAGACTCTGTCTATTTTTGAGAGATAAGAAAGTCATGGAGTACCGCGTAATACTGGTTAAGACTTTTGCTATCAACCCATTCCGAATCCGTATGCAGTCCTTCGCCGACCGGACCAAACGTAATTCCGTGACAGCCAATATTATTGAAGTGGCGAATATCAGAGCCACCGTGTTTTACTATTACGCGAGAAGATCGACCGAGTATTTTTTTCGTTGATGATTTGAGAGATATAATATAGCTATTATCTTCTGGGGTAAACTGTGCAGGTTCATTCAGTACGATATCCAATCGGGAATCTCCCACTATCTCCTCCAGTTTTTTCAATACCGTCGTTTTATCTTCTGGAATGTATCGTATATCAAGTGACACAATACAATCATCTGGAACCTTATTCAGTGTCTGGTTTGATGTTTCTATCTTTGCTATATTCACCGTTGTTTTCCATGCTTCCTTTTTCGGCACAGGAAATGCTTTATTGAGCTCAGTGAGGACATCATTCATATGGGTAATCGCGTTTTTACCCTGCCAGGGATATGCTCCATGAGCTGAGGCACCTTTTACCGTAATCTTTACCCATATGATTCCTTTCGCTTGATTATTAATTCCGAAATCAGTTGGTTCTCCCGCAATGACAAAATCAGACCTTACTCCTTTTTCAATTTGGAGCTTTGTCCCATGAAAACCTCCCGTTTCTTCATCAGTGACTAACTGCAGACCGAGTGGAAAGCTGACTTTTTGAGCGAGTTCTTTAAAAAGCAAGATCTCAACAGCCGCGGTAGCTTTCATATCCATAGAACCTCTCCCGTAGAGTTTTCCACTTTTTTCATAGGGAGTAAACTGATGATCCTTTGCGGGAACAACATCCAGATGAGCATTAAGAAGAATTTTAAATCGAGATGGCCGTTTCTTACCAGAGTAAACGAGCACACTTGGCTCACCATTTTTTTCATAATATTCTACAGTAAAACCTGGCAATTCATGTAACGCACATTCGATAATATTTTTAAGCGCAGTGGTATTGCCTTTGACCGATTGAATTTTGATTAGTTGAATGGAAAGGGAGAGAATTTTATCATTCATGGTCTATAGTATATCCTATACCTTATAATATTTCTCTCACAATGTTTACGAGTTTGCTTATCTGCTGTCTTCCCCCCATATCAGCTTCAAGGAGCGCTAATGAGTGGATGATTTCCTCCTGGGCATAACCATTTAATCCCCGGGTGCGGTGTATTCTATTCTCCGTTGGCCAGCGTTGTGCATGCACTAAATCACTGAGGAGTGGTTCTCCGGTATGGGGATAGTAATGGGGAGTACGCAGTGTTGGAGATACCATAATGCCGATATTCTGAGTGTCGAAATCACCTACCCCTATTCCAAGGGTCTCTACCGCTCCTCTTGACTCAGTAATGAGGGAGAGAAATTTATCCTCCGATTGAGGCAATAGAAATAGAGCATCGGAATGATCAAAACCACTCGGAAAATGACCATTCACTAATCCATAGGCGCTGTAGTGAGCGAGTAAATAGGTTGCAGCCCGCTCCTCTAAAGGATCCTGGTGACTACCATCTGTTTCTTCGCTATCATTATGATGATTATTTGCCATTGTAAGCAATGCTTCTTGAACACTGAGTGGAAGAAGGCCAGCTATCTGTCTCCCATAATGCTGCAGTGGATTCACCCATTCCGGATTATCGGTTTTCAGTGTCGGGAGTCCGATAAGAGAGGTCACATGAGGGTGAAAATCTGCAACATATCTTTGGGCAACCTTCTCCATTTGGCGGGCTTTTTGTAACGCCTGATCAGGATTGCCATTATTGCAAGCGCTGTTAATATAGAGTGGAGCCATCAATTTCCAGTCTTTTCGAGGATCAATGCCATACTCCGCCAACCCTTCGATCAGTTGGGCTGTTTCCGCAATTGTCACAAGCCATCGGACGGGAACATTATTTCCATTCACGGTATGGAGGGTATACAG
>CAZAJT010000077.1:0-3143 GCA_964485585.1 uncultured Gammaproteobacteria bacterium | reverse complement strand
ATATTATCAGATAGGTTCGCAATTTGTTTGAAGAAATTTGGTTATAGATGCTCATTTGCGTGTAACGTATAACGTGAAACGTACAACGATTAAAATCCGAAATCCGAAGCACGAAACAAACTCAAATACTATAAATTCCAATTACCAAGCACCAAGTTCCAAATAAGCACCAATGATCAAATTCAAAACAGTTTGAATATTGGAACTTGAGATTTGGAATTTATTTGGAACTTGGAATTTGTTATTTGGTGCTTTTAGTTTAGCTATTGTTTCGAATTTCGATATTCGTGCTTCGAATTTTCGCGTTACACATTCAGAACTTGACTTCTACCTTCTTCCTCTCCTCTTCCTCCGCCTCAAAAAACTCAGACTTCTTGAATGCAAATACATTTCCAATCATATTGCTGGGAAATGTATCCAGCTTGGTATTGTAATCCAAAACATTACTATTGTAAAATTGTCTCGAATACGCAATTTTGTCTTCTGTGTCTTCCAACTGTCGCTGAAGATCCTGAAAATTCTCGCTGGCACGAAGCTGGGGATATGCCTCAGCCACGGCAAACAAAGACTTAAGCGCTCCGGTCAACATATTGTCAGCCTGAGCTTTTTCCGGAACTGACTGTGCGTGCATCAGAGCAGATCTGGCTTTTGTGACATTTTCAAATACCTCTTTTTCATGCTTTGCATATCCTTTTACCGTCTCAACGAGATTCGGAATAAGATCAGCACGACGCTTCAGTTGTACATCGATTCCCGAAAAAGCTTCTTGTATCCTAGTACGAAGCACAACAAACCCATTGTATGTTGCAATGACGTAAATAATAAACACTGTTGCAACACCGATTAGTATATAGAACGTATTTATTTCCATAATTTTGTATTCTATTGGAAATGAGAAATTGGTAATTGGAAATTATTTTTCAATCCATTTCCTAAACTCTCCATATCCTTTACCATTCATTATATCATGTTTTGTCAACCATCCGCGTCGTGCAACTGATACTCCATAAAACATACCATCCATAAACTCTACTGCGTGTGCATCAGTATTAACAACGTACCGCACTCCATACTTCAAACCTTCCCGCACCAGTGTATCCGGAAGATCAAGACGATCTGGACCCGAATTAATCTCAAGTGCTACATCGTGTTTTTTCACAAATGCAAATATTTTGTCCCATTCCAGATCTATACCATCTCTTTTATTCAGGAGTCGGGCAGTGGGATGGCCAAATATTTTTACCTTGGGATGTGATAATCCGCGAAGCACCCTTTTTGTCATGTCGGCAATTGGTTGCTTAAACACACTATGAATCGAGACAATGAGATAATCAACGTATTCAACTGCTTTTTCTGGCAGAGCGAGATTTCCATTTGGCAGGATGTCCACTTCAAGACCGATAAAATAGGGAAATCCTTTCGATCCAAGAGTTCTATTAATGTATTGTTTTCTTTTTTTCATAATGGTTACAATGTCTTCAGCAGAGTTGTTACCCATATTTGGGTTGTGATCCGCAAATCCCACATATTCATATCCAAGCTTCTTTGCCTTCTCAAGAATAACTTCGTAGGGATCTGCTCCTGAGTCATGGGAAGGTTGCAGATCATATGATGAATGGATATGCAAATCTCCTTTGATATCTTTTGACTCGACGAGCACAGGAAGTTGGTTTCTCTCTGCTAAAGCTATCTCATCAGTACCTTCCCGTATTTCTGGCGGAATATACCGCAACCCAAGAAACTCATAAAAGCTTTCTTCATCCTGAAACGTTGTTAATTTTGACTTTTGATTTGTATTTTTGACTTTTGATTTTTGACTTTTGATTTTCTTTATTCCATACTCGGATAACGAATATCCCTTTTTTAATGCATACTCTCTTAATTTAATATTATGTGATTTACTTCCGGTAAAATACTGGAGCATAGATCCATACGTTTCCTTATCCTGCACTCTCAAATCAATCCGAATATTAGGAGCAACGATAATTGAAGCCTTCCGTTCTCCCGCGTTATCAACGCGTATCTTTTTTGGAAATTTGAGAAAGTAATCCGCCACCCGTTGCCAATTATTATCTTTGGTTGCGACGGCAATATCAATATCACCAATGGTGGGAACTTTTCTCCGGAGAGAACCCAGCGCGTCAGCGCGCAAAACCCCAGAGAGTTTTCGTAAATATTCAGTAACCTCCTGAGCTAGTATCATGGCGTAGGGAAGGGGCATTCGCTCAATTTTCTGAGCGCTTCGCTCATAAAGAGCAATTGCGTCAAGGATATCCTTTTGTGATTTCTCACCAAACGTTTCTAGCTCTGCGACCTTTCCATTAAGACAGGCACTTTTAAGATCTTTTAATGCGGTTTTTGGATTGAGGAATTTGAAGTGTGATATTAACTTAAAAGCCTTTTTTGGTCCAATGGAAGGCACGCGCATTAGTAGAAACACTGTCGTGGGAATGCCTTTCATCACTGCACTGAAATGTTTTGATTTTCCGGTTCTGAAATACTCATTAAGATGGCTACCGATTGACGGCCCGATACCGGGAATCCCATGCATCTTGTTTTCCTGCCAGATATCGTGAAGCTCTCGATTCATTCGCTCAACCGTATCTGCTGCTTTCTCATAAGCGACGATCTTAAATATATTATCATTTTTCAGAAGATACACCGCAGCAATATTGCGCAACAACTCAGCAATTGCTTTATTCGAATACTGTTCTTTCGCAATCATACTCTTTCTCATACTACCGGATATGTATAGTATAATAGATCAACATAGATTGATAGCGGATTATAGCTGATTTTGTTCATAAGTAGATTGTTGCACGGGCCTCTCCGCAACCTACGAGGTTACAGATGGCCTATTAGGACAATATGCGGTGGTAGTTCAGCGGTAGAATGTCTCCTTCCCAAGGAGAAGGTCAGGGGTTCAAATCCCCTCCACCGCTCCAAAAGTGACAGAGATCAACAAAAGTTGATAGAAAATTACATTTATGACTGAAATTATTCCTCCGGCACAAGATTTTGATAGACAAAAAACTGCTTATTTTGCTGATTTCGCAAAATCTCATTTAAGTGCATTCCGTCCTCACTACAAACAAGGTGAGACTTTAGGGAAAGGCCCAGAGGTATGGAGAAATGTTTCTGAA
>CAZAJT010000076.1:0-3152 GCA_964485585.1 uncultured Gammaproteobacteria bacterium | reverse complement strand
CAATTTCCATTTGAACATTTATCCGCGAGAGAGTACAATAGGAGCAACGATTACAAATTCCTTGAAGAAGGAGTTTTGATGAATATAGCCTATTTGTTATTTTCTCGGATGGATCCCGTCGCTCGCCAGCCCCAATTGTCGTGTTTCATTGAAGCGACTCCAATTGGTGCCTCCCGTCTCGTGCCACCCATCAGATGAATATATAAGTAGTCTGTATTCTTCATAGTTCTTCTTTATAAAATTACTACCATGTTACCGAAATTATTACAAAAGCTCTTTCGGGGAGAGAAAGAGCGGTCTCAAGCGGAGCAGAAACTCAGGCAGCAGACAAAAGAAATCATACTTCAGGCAAATGAAGAAGCGTTAAAAATCAAACAAGAAGCAGAGCGTGAGGCGAGAAAAATGACGGCCGAAACGTTGGAGCTCGAAAAGAGGATAGTCCGTAGAGAACAGCAGATTGAAGATAAAGAGCGACAGCTTGCTGCTGAAAAATCACGGATCGATCGTGAACATCACCAGATCGAGCAACTGAAGAAAGATTTTGAAGAAAAAAGAGAGTCGATTCTGCAAAAACTGGAAAAAGTTGCACAGATGACAAAAGATCAAGCTCGTACTCTTCTATTGCAAGGATGGGAAGAAAAACTAAAAGCAGAAGTCGCTAAACGTATTAAACAGACCGAAGAAGCAATTCAACAAACAAAAGAAGAGAAAGCAAAGGAAATCTTGGTAGATGCGATGCGGTATGGTGCCACTGATTATGTTGCCGAATATACCTTATCAGTAGTTCCATTGCCCAATGATGAATTTAAAGGCCGGATTATCGGGAAGGACGGTCGTAATGTCCGCGCCTTTGAGCTGGCAACCGGTGTGGATGTTGATCTTGAAGAAGAGGGGGTAATTCGTCTTTCGAGTTTCGATGCAGTGCGGCGGGAGATTTCACGTATGTCCTTGGATCGATTGATTAAAGATGGTCGCATTCAGCCGCAGCGGATAGAGGAGATTGTACAGAAAACGAAAGAAGAAGTAGAGAAGATTATTTATAAAGCCGGCGAAGAGCTCGTGCATCGCGTTAGCATTTACAATCTTCCTCCTGAGATCGTGCACATGTTGGGACGATTTAAGTACCGTTATTCCTATGGACAAAACATGATTCTCCATACGCTTGAGGAAACGCGCATAGGTGTTGCACTTGCACACGAATTGAAAGCCGATGTGAATACGGTGAAGCTCGGTTGCTTATTACACGATATCGGAAAAATTATTACCGATAAAGAAGGATCACATGTAGATCTGGGAGTTGAGCTTCTCAAAAAATATCGCTTTCCGCAAAAGGTTATTGATTGTGTTGCGCAGCATCATGAAGATACACCATTTACTTCTATTGAGGCAATTATTGTTTACATTGCCGACGCTGTTTCCGGCGGCCGACCCGGCGCTCGGCATGAAGATCTGCAGGAGTACTTGAAGCGCATCAAAACCATTGAGGAGATTGCAAAAGCGAAAAAAGGAGTACGGGAGGCCTATGCTTTGCAGGCAGGTCGGGAGCTTCGCGTCGTCGTGAAGCCGGATGAGGTATCTGATGATGACATGACGGTTCTTGCGGAAAAGATTAAAGAGGAACTGGAACAGAAATTCGAAGTATTTCCCGGGCAGATTAAAATAACCGTCCTTCGTGAATCCCGCGCCGAAGCTACTACAAAGATATAAATCTGATTGACAAACAAAAATTAAAAGAGTATATTCTCATCCGATATGAGTGAAGCCTACCTTTACATACCTGAAGCACGTGAAAAAGATCCAATGCATGATATTGTCGTAACGGGTATAGGCGCTATTTCTCCACTCGGTCCAGATATAGAAACTAATTGGGAAAATATACTAAACGGTGTTTCAGCCTTAAGTAAAGTAGATGTTCCTGCGACGAGCGTAACAGTAGGAGGTAAGATCAGTGATGGTTTACTGGAAGGAGCCACAGAGCGATTTCTCGCGATGCGCGAAGATCGGAGAGACTTGAAAAAAGAATTGAGAACTCGGATTCCTCGCCAAGCGCAACTAGCTCTTCTTGCAGCCACTGAAGCACTACAAAACGCAGGACTATTAACTGAACAAGGCACACTTTCTCCTGATGTGGATTCCACAAGAATTGGAGCATACATAGCGACTGGTACTGGAGGAGCAGCGAGAGTTGCGAAAGTGGAACGCGATATACAAACAGGAAAGCCAACGAGTCCTTTTGATATCCTGTATACGTTACTAGAACGTACCGTTACAGTTCCGGGTAGGATATTAAGGTTAATGGGGCCAATATCGACCCCGGTTTTAGCGTGTTCTTCAAGTAATGTAGCGCTTATTGAGGCGGCGCGTATACTAAAGTTGGGTGAAGAAGCTGATATTATGCTGGCGGGTGGCGCTGAATCAACCATCGATCCCTATACGTACCGTATGTTTGAAGCCATGCGCGCTAACACTACCAATCCTGATCCGGAGACAGCGAGTAGACCACTTGATTTCTTACGAGATGGATTTGCGAAAACAGAAGGAGCGGCAATTTTAGTTTTGGAACGAAGAAAAGACGCGCTTAAAAGAGGCGCGCGAATTATTGCGGATTTTGCTGGGTATGGTCATACTGCCGATGCCTACCACGATACGAATCCGTCAGGAGAAGGAGCAGCGCGGGCGATGAGACAGACTATTGCTATGGCGCAACTCGATTTAGCACATATGGATCCCTATATCTTTATTGATGCTCATGCTACCGGAACAGAGGTCGGGGATCCTAAGGAAGCGGAGGCTATCAGAGATGTATTTGGTGATGCAATAGGATTAGCTGTCATTGCTGCGACAAAAGCAATTACCGGTCATTTGCTGGGCGCAGCAGGAGCTTTTGAATCTGCTATTGCTGCTCTGGCTCTTCGTGATCAAATAGTTCCGCCTTCAAGAAACGTAGATCCATTGCATAACGTTGCTACAGAGTACGGGTTAAGGCTTGCACCAATGGTGAAAACTCCTATGTCTCTCCAAGCTGCGATTAACAACTCCTTTGGATTTGGCGGTGGCAATGCAGTTACCGGCTTCAAAAGAGCAGTATTCCGCAGATAGACACGAGTTTCGCACTTCCTGTCATCCTGAGGAGTGAAGCGACGAAGGATCTC
>CAZAJT010000075.1:0-3171 GCA_964485585.1 uncultured Gammaproteobacteria bacterium | reverse complement strand
TGACCGTGCTTCTTGATGGACAAGGAGCAGATGAAATGATGGCCGGGTATTTTCCCTATTATTTTGTTTATCTGAGACAGCTTAAGAGACAGGGGAAAGTATTCAAACTCATAAAGGAAATGATCGGAGCAAAAGATATAATAAGTAAATACTTATTTCAAAAACTTTTAATAAAAATCGGTTTCAAAAAGACAGTACGTCCAAAGCAACTCCTTAACTCAGAATTTGTACAAAAATATAGACAGGAACGATTTACTCCGGTAAGCAATAACATAAAACAGCGATTAATAGAGGACATTTTCCATAACAGTCTCCCGTCACTTTTGCGGTATGAGGATAAAAACAGTATGCGGTTTTCGATAGAAGGACGGGTGCCGTTCCTGGATATCAATCTGATTCAGTATATTTTTTCTTTACCTGACAGCGCAATTATTGAAAACGGATGGAACAAGAATATTCTGAGAAGAGCGGTAACGGATTTACTGCCTGACTCAATTTCCAGAAGAAGAAATAAAATCGGGTTTACAACGCCCGAGCATGAGTGGTTCTTGCGGATGAAGAACCGGATTTACTCATATTTTTTAAGTGAAAGTTTTGCAGGCAGAAAGTATTTCAAACAACAGACTGTTGTAAAGGCGTTTGAAGAATTCATACAGGGAAAAAATGACGATACAATGATCTTCTGGCGGTTATTAAATCTCGAGTTATGGCTGCGGATTTTTTTTGACCTGAAGACAGAAAAAAAGGCAGTAAAAGAACGGTCAATTTTCTCACCAAATCCTGGGAAAAGTTTAACCGTAGAAGTGGAAGGTAAGAAGTATTACCGGTTTCCAGTGAAGACCGATGTTGTTCAAAAGGGAGATGAGTTAGTGCATAAAATTATTAAGCCGGTTGAAAGCTTTCTCTCTCAGTTTGTTCATAAGTCCCAGTTTCAAAAAATCAAGGATAATGAGTGGTTTCTCGTAATTTCTGAAAAAATAGTTGCGATTGCGCAGGGGAGATCATATTTCATATGGGATATTCACCCTGGTTTCTGGGCACAAATACTTTCACGATCCGTGACCCGCACTCCCTATGGAATCGGGTTAGGGAGCCCATGGACGATGCAGCTGGCGATTGATGAAGTCGGGTTACCACGGATACTCTTTTCTTCTATGGTTTCAGTCATCGGAAAAATGTTTGGGGTACGGGGATTATTTTATCGACTCGCCGGCGGGAATGTTGGCGCGATTGACGGGCCGACGGAATACTCACTCTATCCCTCAAATGTCTCTGCGAAGTTACCGCCAAAATATCCGGAAAAAGTTGCAAAAGAACTGCACGAACAGATTCTGAAAAAGCTTACGAAAACACAAGCAAAAAACTTCAAAGGAATTGTGATCATTGACGCAAATGATTTGGGGAGAAATGTGATGGGTAACACAACAAATTTACCCACAGACTTAATAAAATATATATATCGTGATAATCCAATGGGTCAAGCTGCGGAACAGACACCGGTAATTATCACCGTTACTTCCTAATATGTCACTTTACAGAGAACAAGCAAGAGTACTGGTAGTAGATACGAATCACGGAATTCGAAGATTAGTGGAAATGGTTTTTTCTGATCATGGTCACTTGGTTATTCCGCTGGGTTGTTATGGACAGGCGATAAGATTAATGCCTGAGATAGTAGCAGATCTCGGAATCAATACGCTTGTCAGCGAACACAATATTGGTAGTGGAGGAACCGGGGAAGACCTGGCGAGTGTGATTCGTACAGCCCGTCTCCCGATTCAGGTATTTAGTTTTTCTGAACATCATGGTATAACCTGGGGTGATGGAAACATTGAAAAGGGAGGCAATTTAGACGAGTTGATGGCTGCTGTTACTCAGGGCTTGAATGGATTGTCCCACGCGCATTTATCAAATCGACACTTAGCTGTTGCTTCTTAGGATTGCTCCGATATGAACCTCCTCGGTTTATACGCGCTTTGCTTACCGAATTGAACATAAGCCTATAGCATGATATAATGGCGAAATGACACTTGATGATGGTTTCCGCCGGCCTCCACAGCGCGATCATCAAACAGGTTTTTTTCCGCTTACGTGGAATACAAGTCGAGCAGTGCAATTTGGCGACTGGAACTATTTCCGCACTCCTGGCACTGTTTCTGAAGACGAAGCCAGGGAGGTAGTATCTCGATTACTTTCCCCCGACTTTGTAAAACAGACTATAGATCAAATAAATCCTGCCGCCAATAGATCTATTTCAGGATTAACCATTGAGTATATTCAGGAAGGCTGGCGGTATGCTATTTTTCGCGTTGACGCTCAAACCGGTGACGGTATTCATCCTTTCATTCTCGTTCTTTCAAAAGGAACCCCTCAACTGAACGAAGAAGTAAGAGATGATTTTACCAACTTAAAAGATCTCCGCCGGAGGATGGTCCAAGCAAATATAGCACCATTTGTCCCAAAAGCATTTGAGTTGGGAGAGGCGAATGGGGTTACCGGTTTTTCTGTGGAATATTTGGTAGATCATGTCGAAATGAATGTGAAAAAATCAGCACTTCTTGAGTCATATGGTGTTTCATTCCCTGAGTATTGGGCAAACACAGACACAAGGCGGCAATTTTTCAATCATCGTTCATCCGCTGATGAAAATGCTCTGGATTATCAGTTGAGAGCAGCCCCAGAAGATCATGAAGTGCTCCAACGTATTTTGTTTAGTTCTCCGTATATTTGCCTTCATGAAGGAATTAGCGCAGAGATTATAAGTAAGCTTTATGTAATACATACCCTCACCGGATGTGTTCCGCGAGATTTTGCCATTAATGCCGGAGATATAATGGCTAGGTTGGGGAGTAATGATGTTGATTTACGATTAACGACGATAAGAGGTGGGTGGCAGCGATGTGGCGTGGCACGATTCGCGCATTGGATGGCAGATCATACCGAAGAGATACCTGATTTTTACGGTGGCGGCGCGGTCTATCCATTCAATAAGAGATGTATTAATCAAGGAGTAATAAGGGGATTTGAAATCTTCGGGAGGGGAAGATAGAAAATCGGGGAAAATAAAGTATAATAGAAGCATGTCAAAAAAGAACTTGACCCGGGAAAATATTCTTCATTTAGCGCAACTTGCAAAGCTTCAATTGACAGACAGAGAAATTGAGAAATATC
>CAZAJT010000074.1:0-3278 GCA_964485585.1 uncultured Gammaproteobacteria bacterium | reverse complement strand
GAAACATGAAACACGCAACATGAAGCAATAGAACAAGAGAACAAAAGAACAATGTGTACCATGTTTCATGTTACATGTTTCATGCTTCATGTTACATATTTCATGTTCCACGACAGATTATGTACAATAAACTATGCGAAGGTTGATTGGAAAGATTGTACTTGCTCTCTTGCTCTTTTGCTTTCTTGCTCTTTTGAAACCTGTTTCAGCCCAAGACTTCACCAATTCCTATAAAGTTGAGTATTTTCTTCAATCTAATGAAAACTCACTCCGAAGCAGGGTGGTTTTTCTGGTTACCATCACCAATCTTCGCTCCGATATCATCGTCAAGAAAATGAGCCTGACGTTTCCCAAAACCTTCGTCATCCGCAATGTGTCAGCGAACGATAATAAAGGGGCGATTAAAACAGAAGTTGTTAATGACGCGCAGAGAACTACTATTCAAATGGAGGTTCCTGATCCGGCAGTCGGTAAAGATGCAACCAATACGATCCGTCTTGAGTTTGAGCAGGAAAACTTATTTAAGGTAAACGGCAACGTCTGGGAGGTGATCCTTCCAACAACTGAGGATAAGGCAAGCACTCAGTACCAGATCACGGTACATCTTCCGCCTGATACCACTAAGAAAATATCGATCGCAAAACCAAAACCCGACCGGATTGAAGGGACAAAGATAATCTGACGTCGCGTTTCCTCCTGATACCCAGTACCAAAAAATATATGTTAACTCCATTCAGCCCAGACCTGCTCAAACTCATATTGATGAAGATGGTAATTTTATGGGGCGCTACTTCCTCAAACCGCGCGAGAAACTTGATATTCTTTTTGACAGTACTATTGAGGTGACGACAAAACCACGGTCTGATATGTACGGTTTTATTCAAAACAAGTTTGAGACACAGAAATCATATCTTCTGACTCAAAAAGATCACTGGCGGCTTCCGACTCCGGTGGGGCTGGAGTCGTTAAAGACTCCCTATGATGTCCATACCTACATAACGCAAAAATTCTCCTATAACTACGATCGGGTAAACAAAAATATTAAACGGTTGGGAGCGACACTTGCTTTGCAGAATCCGGATCAGGTTGTGTGTGTCGAGTTTTCAGATAGTTTTGTAGCAATCAGCCGGGAAAAAGGAATTTATAGTCGTGAAATAGAAGGGTATGGGTTTTCCAATGATCCCCAGCTGCGGCCGCTCTCATTAGTGTCAGATGTTCTCCATTCATGGCCGGAGTACTATAATCAATCCGCGGGTTTATGGGTTCCGGTTGACCCCACATGGGAAGATACATCAGGGATCGATTACTTTTCCTCATTTGATCTCAACCACATTACGTTTGTTATTCATGGGAAAAATACCGAGTACCCATTGGCTGCCGGCATGTATAAGTTTGAAGATACCCGAGATATATCAATCCTTCCTACTTCTCAGATACCCGAAGCAAAAATCAGCGTGAAGCTTGATTCATTTACCGTGTCCTCTCAAATTGCGGATAACCAGACGTATAAGGCGAAAGCGACGCTCATAAATATGAGTAATGTCTCTGTTTTTGACGTACCCATCGAGGTACAGGCAAATAATCTTACTGTCATCCAACCGAAACAGCTTGTCGTAGCGTTGGCACCATACGAAAAAAAAGAGGTATCGGTTGAATATACGGCAAAAACAAAAAATCAGAAAACAAATAGCGCGATCTCACTTTCAATATTTGGTAATCAAGTTTACTCCTCCAATGTAACAATAGTTCCGTACTACTATGAAATCGCGCTCAAGGTGGCGTATGGGATATTGGGAATCACAGCGGTTATATTTTTACTGAAAGGATTACGAAAGGTGATGAGAAAACCTTAAGCCTGTTCCCGCTTAATTCTCTCATATATAGTATTCATAAATTTATCTTAGTCCATTTCATTTCTGAGCACAACATCAAATACTCTCAGGTCTTGAGGTCCTAGAACTCCTGTACCTTCTTGTGGAACAAGTATTATCCGGTACTTACCCGATTTGATCTCAAAAACGCAGACATCTCTCATAGTACCCATTGCTTTAAAACCTCGATCGATTCCGTTATTGCGTTCGTCAATAGCAGTATAAATCTGCCTTCTAAATTTCTTTGGAATTCTCTTCAAAAGTTCAGCTGGAGGTCTCAAAATACGGTAATACGGGCGTGGGGACACTACCTCAGGGGGAGCATTTCTTCCCGCTGTCGTCGAACCACTTTCCGTTCCACCATCCTGAACGTTTCCGTTTTCGCTATTCACTTTTGCTATACGCATATTTGGTCGTGGGATATGACCCTTTGCATGAGGCGCAAGCGCTGCGGCTCGTTGGGCATCCCGCTTCACTGCTGCTTCTACCAGTTGCTGGTGTAATGCGGTAAGTACTTCTTTGCTTACGACCTGCAGGTGTATATACAATTTATCTAAATCAACATTATGTGAAGGTGTTTCTAAAAACCACCACTGGTTTTCCTTTTTCTGAAAATCCATCTGAAATTGAAACATGGTTAAATCTTCTCCGTCGGGATAGGATAGCTGCAGTGCTACTTTTCCAGACTCTGGAAAAATTACTTCTACCTGGTGAGGAGGTTTAATACCACCCCAAGCAATTCTCGTCGGGTCAAGGAGCCGGTGTTCTCTGGCGGCAGATAACTGTGTAATTTGTTCAGTGGCGTGTTGCAGCTCCCGAGCAATTGGTATACGGTTCATATCAGGTTCATGATCACTGTTATAGAGAAATGGGAGATCACGTATGGTAAACATCCCTCGTTTTCTTCCTTCAGTATGAGCAATATCAGCCATACATTGTGATATTCTTACATAGAATTCTGGAAAAACGCCGAGTCTTGCATAATCTTCACTTACCTTATACAGAGCCCTGACCCGATCATGACCCTGTAACCCGATAATCGGGAGAAAAAGTAACTTTAACACAAAGGGATTATCCATACGCGGTTCAAATAGAGCTTTTACTCCAGAGAATAAGGGTGAATCCGGTGACAGGAGCACCTGAAATATCGTGGTTGAAGCCGCGCTGACTCTTTCCTTTATCCTACCTGCTTCTTCCGCCGCGTGTTTATCCAGAAGGCTAAATGAATTACCAAACCGCATAAGGTCATCAGACGGCACATTGATGGTATTTATCAACAGGTTGCACATGGTTCGTATCTTCTCTCTTGTCAAAACGGGAAATTTATCAGTAATATTATTTCTGTTTTCTTCAGTAAAGGGGTCATAGTTTTCCATACTGTATGCCAATAGACAGTCAGCAATGAAC
>CAZAJT010000073.1:0-3482 GCA_964485585.1 uncultured Gammaproteobacteria bacterium | reverse complement strand
TCAAGCCCAGATGATTCTATGGAATATACCGAAACGATCGGGCTATTTGATCGAGAGGTTATTTAAGAAATCTTATCGAGTTAAAAATTTCATCAAACTCTTTTTCATATTGCGACGGGTCTGGTTGTTTTGAAATCTGTAAAACTCTCTCTCCGTTTTGCAAAAGATAATAGACGAACTGTTTGTTAGGAGATTTCACAACATATTTATAAAAAGTTCCTCCACCCGTTTCCCTAGAGTCCTTCAAAGTTATTTCGTTCAATTTTACAGACGGACCACCCTCACCACATGCTGGATCCTTTAGATTTTCTTCTATCGTAGAGTGGCAACCCGAAAAGTTATCAATAAAAATCTTTATTTGGCTTTCACTGGGTTGACTATTTTGACCAAAGCGTGTCTGATATGAAGTAAGGAGTATGCTCAAATCTTTTTCATTAATATACCAGTCTTTTGGGTAACTTAAAGACACTCCAAGATCTCTGCTTGCATATTCGCTATTTGATGAAGGCTTGTTGAAAAAGAGATTAGCATAAACAAATTTAATCGCGACCGCCACTACGATAATCAAAACCACCAGTACTAAATAATTTGTCTTATGCTGCTGATGAGATTGCATATGCCTAATAGCTATACATTAGCGTACCTCTCTCTGTTATCAATTGCAAGAGGACTAAACCATTTCTAATCTCCTTAATCTTCTCTTCTCCAGCTTCTCTCGTAGTAATCGTACTTTGATCTTTCTTGTTGTCGTACTTGATCCGAATCTTTATTTCACCGTGGATTGAAAAATCTTCCTCTTCAACAGTTAATGTATCTTTATCTTGTACGTACGTAAATGTGTACAGATTTTTTGGTTGTTGAAAGGAGTCAAGTTGATTGTATTGTAGAGCGTAGAGGCTAAATGTATCTTTTTTTTGCTTGTCCCGATCTCTCATGTCAAGCCTGAGTGTGTTGCCCGCCAGATCTGAAACAGTGTAGATAGCATCGTCTTTTTGTTTTGTATTTGTGTTCTCTGATTTTAAAATGCCGCTGAGGTGATCATCAATCCCCACGACAACTATATCCTGCTGAACTGGATCTATATAAACTCGCGCTTCGGGAATGGTTTTATCAATAATAAAATTAACCGATCTTCTTTCTCCTTTATTGTCAGCTTTATCAAATGACTGATATGTTAGGGTATGTGCTCCTTCACTTGAGAACACAATCGGATCTGAGTACTCAAACCAATCACTACCATTTAGGGTATAAAGTGTGTATTGGAGACCAATTCCACCTTCATTATCATGCCCCAAAAGCTCAACAGTCACGTCTGATCGGTACCACTGATCCTGTCCTTTGTCTCCATTTACTATAACTTCTGTCTCCGGAGCAATCAGGTCCTTTACTTCACCCATTAAAGCAAATTGGGAGAAATGCGTTGTCTGAGTGGAAACTTTTTTATTGGCGATATCTACCGTGCTTGTCAAAGGTTCCCATAGGTTCGTCTGTTCGTTAAACCAGTAAATCTTCAAGGAGTCTTCTTTCATATTGAGCAGGTCAGCATTTGCATAGTCATACGTGATAGTAACTGGTTGCAAAAATTCAGTAACCTTCTGCCCAAAACTATCAACAGCATTAAGGAAAACAGAAGGCATTGCACTTTTAATAACTTCACTTGCTGAATCAAACGGTCCATATTCCATGATAATCTTTACCTCCTCATCAAATGTGCCACTGAGTATATCGAGGATGATATCTTCAATGCTTATTGTTCCTCCTGTGGATGGGATCTCCTGTTGCTTCGGCGGCTGCCTCGCAATAAAAAGATTATAGCTTTGTGAACCCCTCCTACCACCACTCTCCCATTCAGTCCATGGGTCAGGACTCTCTCCCTCCCAACCGAGTGGGTCAACCAATCCCCAAGGATAATCATCACTGAAGGCACCGTTGTTATTGGCATCTTTAAAAACAGAGAAGTGTATGTGTGGGCCGGTCGTATTGCCCGTCATGCCAACTTTTCCGATAGGTTGTCCTTTGTTGACGAAGATTCGTCCCTCAGTATCTGATATAACCAATCCATCATTTGCCAAATGCTCATACCACGTTTGGTATCCATTTTCATGATCGATCTTAATCATATTGCCTGCTCCACCACTTTGTGATTCTAGTGTGAACGTTGCCCAACCTGAAGCCGCAGCGAGGACAGGAGTATTCAATACTACACCGTTCGTGGAGGAGTAATCGTAACCGCTATGCGATCTATAAAATGTATTCTTAAGCTCACCTGTATAATTCAGCACTGGAGGATCGCAGCAAAAATTTTGAAGGGGATATTCATGGTCAAACCAGGAAAAAGGATCAAATGCGACTTGCTCGAAGCTTTTTCCTTGACTCTGATAATCATACGGTAACTCTAAAAACGGCTCAGGAGGCGTAGGGGTCGGGGTTTGGGTTGGCGTTGGAGTGGAAGTGAGAGTAGGTGTCGGTGTTGGAGTAACTGGGAGAATATAATCAAAAGCTACAAGTGGATTAATAAAAGCAAAGGGCAGAATGGGTGTAAAACTTTTCGGGGCAGTTATTTCGAGAAAAAAGTTTGGCAACTCACTAACTGTGCTTGGAAAACCATCAGCGGATCTACAACCAAAGAATGCAGCGCTTCCATTCGTGAGCGCACCGTTTGTCTCTCTAGGCACGGAAGACCTATCGCCAACAAAGATGGACCTAAGGCAGTATGTAGAATTTTTCCCCATCAAAACTTGAAGATAGCCTCCGGATCCAGTGCCTAATATGACAAATCGAGCACCTGTAATAATCGCGTCATCGGGAATTCCAGAGACATTCGGATTAGAGATTCGAATAGACCAACACAAGAAAGTAAGACAGCTTGTCGAAGCGCCTGGACCGGAGGTGTTAAGGATATTATCGGGGTTAACCACATTTATTGACTGAACATAGTTTTGAAATCGAAAAGACGACGATGTTTCTGCATATGCAGTATGAGTTTTAATTAACAAAATAAGCGAGAGAAAAACAAACAAGGACAGCAACTTCAATAACAACTGCCGCGAAAGAACTTTATACAAAACTAACCTAGCACTCGCTGACGCGGGAGTGAGGAAGAACACTACACAGAGTGATACCAGTATCGCAAGGCGGGATAATAGCCTGAGCATAAATGCTATATATTTTCAGAGTAGACCCCAATTGTAAGAAAAGTCAAGCCGTAAAATTACCATACTGAAACATAGCATAAGACGACTAGTACTGTATTTCATTGATGTTCCAGGTTGATGAATTGATTTTAGGTTGATTGAACAACTAACCTGGCAAGATACACCTAGGAAAATTAACGAAATACAGTACTAGGCGCCTTCGTTTGACATGCAAGGTCTATCTTTGTATACTCCGCGAGCATGAAAACACCAGAAAACAATCAGGAGATTCACGCAAAAGAGCTTGGCTTTTCTCCAGGTATCGGAAAACGATACGACGCTGAGGCG
>CAZAJT010000072.1:0-3586 GCA_964485585.1 uncultured Gammaproteobacteria bacterium | reverse complement strand
ACCCATAATGGCTAAGTTTATGTAATTATATTATGTTGCGGTCTGATACACAATAAGGAGACGTGGTATGTATACGCTCAAACGCGCGTGACACTGTTAGCCAGTGCGACGGCAATTTTAGTTAGCAGATGAATGACGTCAGAGTGAGTTATTGAATCAGTGCAACCCTCTTGCAACGTTCGGATCGCACTATCAGCTTGATATAAAAATCCTTTTTGAACTAATCGCAGAGCCATATCCGTTAGATGAAAGCGCCTCCGGTCTACTGCGGGAATGTGTGGTGCTCCACTAACGTTTTGGATAACTTCAAATCCCTGACGGATAATAGGATCTGGGTCATAACCTAACTGTGATGCTACATACGCATAATCAACTAATCCTTCTGGATCATTCGCGACCAATTTTTTCAGCTCGGTCAAAAATGGAGCAGGATCTTTTCCTACACGGAGAGCGGTTATTGCTTTGATACCTAATAATTCACCGCGTCTGCGTACCGACCCAAGAGTTTTCTGTGGATATAAAATGTCCACAGCATCAAGTGCTTGTTGAGCCATTTGAAACAGGGATTCAAAGTCATGCGAAGTACTGGTCATTTTTATAAAAATATCAACAGCCGGCTGCTTTCCAAAGCGTGACGCCTGCAATTTTTTGAAGAGGTCAATCATTTCGTCCGCATATCCGCTTGCAGCATGTAGCGTACAAATTTTGCAATGTTATCAGAAGACCAGTGGGACATTCCGCAACTATTTGATGTCTCAAGGAGAGTGGTACGTGCCTGCCAAAGATATGTTTCAGGATCTTTTCTCCACAGATGCCAATACGCATCTGCAAGATCAGTATAAGCGGGAACTCTCGGATAGCCTTCTATAACAGCCACTCTTTGAGCAGATAAAAAGTCAGCCATCGGATTCCCGTGACTAAAACGACCGCGCGCCCGTGCCATATTTAAGTGTTGTCCAAATTTTGTTTCAGAGTAATTAGGATACATCTTAAATACTTCCTCCATCGCATCAAAATTTCCACTATCCCGGTATAAGCGTCCAAGCACGTTATGAAACACCCCATTATTTCTTAGCCCAACATCATGACGGTGTTCAATGGTAGTTTTGACCTCCGCTATCACCTCCCAAATATTTCCCTCGGGTACTTGTATAGTAGCATCGCCTATTACTTTTAAGTAATAATGAAGATTACCATCATAAAGTGGAAGAGTACGGTAATGTTTAAGAGATTGATCTAAATAATATGCTGGTGACAGAGGATGGTCAGATTTCTCGAGATGACTCTTCGCCGCTTTATCAGACGATTTCGCGGTATCTAATCGTTGTGCTCTCGTGAATAGCCGGTTGACGAAACGAGCAGCTTCCGGATGGGTCAATATGTGTTGTACGGCGTCCAATGGCAGTAATCTAGGTGATCTAGGACGAACAACCCCTATTGCAGCATTATCCCGTACTTTTGCTAAAAATACTCTTCTTGTATATTGATCACTCTCACTCATGCAAGTCGATATTATACCAGATCAGATTGAGTATTATAGGGTATTTATCCGCATAGTCGATAGGTGATTTCTCGATAGATCACTGCCAGTAGAGAAGCTTGCCTTGCAGTTTTTCATTCCCGTTCCACCGATTCAGTTCAATCTGGTATACAACATCAATGTTTTGATTAAGAGTAAGCTTTTTAAAATCTTCAGCTTTCGAAAATGCCATGAGTTCAAGCGGGTTTCTCATAACTTCATCTTTAACCTCTATTTTCAAATGATCATTCTTCTTGCCGATAATTCGGGCATTCGTAAGTATTGCGTGACTGAAAAAAACTGGTTGAGGATTCCCGATACCAAATGGTGAAAGTTTTTCGATGAGTTTTGCCAGTTTCGGCGTTATGAGAGCTAACGGAATCTTAAAATCACTTTCCAATTTTTTTACAAGATCTTTTTCTTTGATGCTTTTTTGTGCTTCCCGCTGAGCTTTTTTGATAAACGCGTCTACTTTTATCTTTTCAATCGTAAACCCCGCGGCTTGTGCATGGCCGCCGACATCAATAAGTTGCTCTTTGAGGGTTCTTAAGAAATTTGTTATATGAAACGAAGGGATTGACCGAGCAGATCCTTTCAAAAAACCGTCGACTTCTGTCATCACGATAGTCGGGCGATAATACATTTCTGTTATTTTTGACGCGATAAGTCCGATGATGCCTTCATGCCACTGGCTTGATGTTAATACAATGAGTTTTGAGAGTGTGTCTTTGAGCTTTTGCTTCTCAACGGTAGCAACCGCGCTTTCAACCGCTTTTTTTACCAGTTCCTGCCGATCCTGATTTAACTTCCCAACACTACTGGCAAGTTGATATGCTTTCTCATCACTGGTCGTACACAGCAGACGGAGAGCATCTATGGCATGTTCCAGTCTTCCAACCGCGTTAATTCGTGGTGCTATAATGAAGCCTATTTCGTACGGCGTAATCACTTTCCCATCAATTTTTGATTCTTTCAGAATATGCTTGAGTCCTTTTCGTTTACAAAGGGGAAACGCTTCAAGACCATATTTGACAATACTACGTGATGGTCCAACCAAAGGTACAAGGTCAGCGATCGTACCGATTGACGCAAGGGAGAGATACTCGGTTTCAAAATTGTATTTTAATGTCTTCTCGTTTTTTAGTTTTTCTTTCTTTACAAAGTGCTCAAAAACCTCTTTCGCGAAGAAATAGGATACTCCAGATCCAGAAAGGATCGGAAGATGAAAGATAGCGACTGCGTCGGTTGGGATTTTTTCAGGCTTTAAATGATGGTCTGTAATGACAATGGGTATACCGAGTTTTTTTGCGTAAGTTACTTTCTTATGAGCGGTTATGCCATGATCAACGCTGATAATCAACGCGGGATGATAGGTACTATGAACATTATCAATTCCTTTCACGGAAAATCCATATCCTTCTTTTTTACGGTGGGGGACATACGGCATGGCATTAAATCCGAGCAAGAAAAGTGTTTCCCATAAGATCGCGCCTCCCGTGATTCCATCAGCGTCATAATCGGTATACACCACAATCATGCTATTCTCTTTTTTTATCTTCTCAAGAAGCTCCAGAGTATTTTTTAGTTCTCTTTTGTATCCAAAATCGCTCAAGTGAAGACAAAACGGAAGCAGAGGCTTTTTAAAAGCATCAATATCTTCGATTTTCCGGTCTTTCAATAACAATCGAACTATTTCTTCTTCAGTTACATCGCGATTTTTTATTTCCCGTTTATACGTTATATGCATAAATGTTATAAAGCAGTGTATTTATTATACAACGAAGATAGGTATTTACCTCTTACTCAATCAACTTTTCCTGTTCTTGTTTTGTTGTTGACAAGAGATGGGTAGAAGATAATTTTTGTCCCAGTGAAAGAAATACTTTGGAGACATGATTCGATTGATTATAGGTGTTGGTAATATGTTTCTGCAGTATGCTGAGTGCTTCATCGGTCTTTTCATAATCCTTCTTTATCGACTGAAGAATCTGTAATATTTCTTTGGCCTGGGTTTGTATTCTTTGGCCCTCAAAAGACATAAGGATCGCTTTCATATAGGCATAAAAG
>CAZAJT010000071.1:0-3594 GCA_964485585.1 uncultured Gammaproteobacteria bacterium | reverse complement strand
TAGGGGTAACGAACGTCGTTGAAGAGAGTTTACGGAAATACAATGCGAAGGATGCAGCATTAGAGATTGAAACATTTATCAATGATTTATCAACGTGGTATATCAGAAGAAGCAGAGAAAGAGTAGGAACCAACTCGGACGATGATAATGATAAACAGGCTTTCTACAATACACTGCACTTTGTTTTTACTCATTTGGCGATAGTTATTTCTCCTTTCATGCCGTTTATTAGTGAAGAAATGTATACAAATATTACGAAAAATTCTTCGGTACATCTTGCTTCATGGCCGGATGTTTATGCGTTGAGTGTTGACGACGGACTTGTGCGCGATATGGAAATTGTCAGGGATATTGCTGAGTTGGGACACCGACTGAGAAAAGAAAAAAACCTCAGAGTCAGACAGCCGCTGCTCTCATTTACTGTTCAACTGCCAAAGGCCATATCTTTTGCTCATAAAAAAAATATTACTCATTATGAAGAACTTCTGAAGGGAGAACTGAATGTGAAGCAAATTATATGGGAAAGCAACAAAGAAGATAAGCTCGATGGATATTATAACGAGCAGATTACTGAAACATTACAATTGGAGGGAGAGCTACGTGATCTGATTCGTCAGATTCAGCAGAAGCGAAAAGCGAAAAATGTCCAAAAAAATGCATTTATTTCTCTCACTGTTCCAAAAAAATATTTACCATTTGAAACTATTCTGAAACGGAAAGTTCTCGCAAAGCAGATATCTTATAATGATCAGCTCAAGGTAGAATGATAGCGACATCGCTCCTCATCACCGCGTTTGGTATTTTCAATCTTCTGGGAATCAATCAACAGTATTTCAGGAATCAATTCATATTTGCTATCATTGCGGTTATCGCCTCTCTTCTTGTTAGAAGGATTGGTGTCCATTATTTTCGTTTTAATATCCACACGATCTACTGGTTTTTTATTGGTCTTTTATTGATAACGTATGGTATCGGTTTGGAAATAAAAGGATCCAAACGATGGATAGATTTTTACTTCTTTTCGTTTCAAGGTTCGGAACTTTTCAAGATTTTTTTCATTATGTTTCTGGCCGATTTTTTTGTACGTTACAGAAAACTTTTCAGAGATTTTACTTTTTTTTTGAAGGCATTCCTTTATTTCATACTCCCGGCTCTCATTATCTTTAAGCAGCCGGATCTTGGCAACGCCATTGTTTTTACTTCAATTTTTTTAGCTATTGTTTTTTTTTCCAGTATGCCAAAGAAGAATATCGTCAAAATAGTATCGCTCGGGTTTTTAATACTACCGATCGGTTGGTTGTTTTTGAAAGATTATCAAAAATCGCGTATTCTCGCATTCTTAAATCCGAATACTGACCAATCGGGCACTGCATACAATATGATTCAAGCAATTATTACCGTTGGCTCAGGAAAATTTTTGGGGAGAGGGCTTGGCGCCGGTACTCAATCAGGACTATCGTTTCTTCCAGAAAATCATACTGATTTTGCTTTTTCTTCATACGTCGAACAATTTGGTTTTTTGGGAGGTATGGTGCTCATTGTTTTATATCTGATTATAGCCATCGTTTTAATCAGGAGGATTTTTCATTTTTATAACCAAAGAGACGATGATGGGAAATTCAAGTTCTTGTTTCTTATTGGGTTCTTCACATTTTTTATCACTCAAGTATTTATCAATATAGGTATGAATCTCGGATTACTACCAATAACCGGTATTACATTGCCGTTACTGTCATATGGAGGATCGTCGCTTCTCACGTGGTTTATCGGAATAGCGCTCTTACCGTAGCAGGGAGAGTTGAGGGAGAATACGCTTTAAGTTTTGAGCTTTTTGTGTATAATATACACATGGTAAAAATGGCAGTAGTGCAAGCCGCAGGAAAACAATATCTGGTAAAAGAAAACGAAGAACTGGTAGTAGATAAAATTCATGCTGAGGTGAATAACGCGGTAGAATTAGATGTCTTAGCTCTTCTTGATGATGAGGGGAAAATAGTAGAGCTGGGAAAACCAACGCTCAAATCAAAAATCAAGGCTCAAATAGTAGAGCAGGGAAAGGGAGAGAAGATCAGAGTAGCCCGATTCAAGGCAAAAGTACGGTATAGAAAGGTAAAAGGATTCAGACCACAATTAACTAAAATTAAGATTTTAAGTGTATAAACTAGTTTAACTAGCTTCGACTATTTTAACTAATTCAACCAATCTATGGCGCATACAAAAGCACAGAGAGCAGTTCGAGGCAACAG
This sequence comes from uncultured Gammaproteobacteria bacterium, assembly GCA_964485585.1. Lineage (GTDB taxonomy): Bacteria > Patescibacteriota > Microgenomatia > UBA1406 > GWC2-37-13 > CAZAJT01. The sequence continues at coordinate 1,348 of CAZAJT010000071.1, read as the reverse complement.
AGACTCAAAATCAAAACGATTAGGGGTAAAAATATATGGTGGACAACTGGCACTACCCGGCAATATTATAATCCGGCAGAGAGGTACTAAAGTAAAAGCGGGAGACGGAGTACTACTTTCAAAAGATTTTACTCTTATGGCATTAAAAAAAGGAACAGTACAGTTTGGGGTAAAAAATGGTAAGCAGTATGTATCGGTCGTTTAAACTTCTTTCGTTGCACCTATGACCGAAGATACCAGTAAAATCATCGAGCAGATTCAGAGTGAGCAAGACTATTTCCAGAAAGCCCGGTTACTTCACTACCTTATAAAACAAAAGGATGTTCCCTTAAAGACCGTGAGTGAATCAATTGGTTTGAAACCTTCGTATCTTTGTCATATTCTGCGGCTGAATAAGATACCTGAGATTATTGTGGATGGATATTACTCAAAACTGATATCTTTGAGCCATTTATTTGTACTATCTCGATTAAAATCGGATAAGCAGATGTTCGAGCTTTACGAAAAAGTACTTGCCGGAAGTCTCACAGTGTTGCAAACAGAACAGGAAGTGCGCGAAATTTTATATAGTACAAACGGTGGCGGAGAGCGGATTAGGCAACGTGAGATAGAATCGCTCATTGAAGACATTGCAAGCGATGTAAATTCTGTGGTGGTAAAGCTTACCCAAACGAGAGTAAGAGCAAGACTCATGATTGAGGTAAAAGGCGGATTGAAAAAAACGAGTGAGATGCTACGACCGCTCCTTGAACGTTTGCACAAAAAAGAAAGCGGGTAAATAAAACCTTTGAGATCGAAGCTGTTTTGGTAGTGGGTTTGAGATAACACCCATTTTAGTAGGCGGGAAGTAGCGATAAAATACCTGACCAATAATACTATTTATAGAAACCGGACCGAATTCACGTGAATCGGAAGAACGAGGTCGATTGTCACCCATTACAAATAAATAACCTGCCGGTACGGTAATTGATTCTCCTTCTCTGACATATCCGCCCTCCCATATATTTGTTTTTGCCGCTATATAATTTTCCTGTAACAGAGCGCCATTGAGATAGACTTCCATGTTTTTGACCATGATAGTATCTCCCGGAAGCCCGATGATGCGTTTAATGTATTCTATATCCTGATTTTTTGGCGACTTAAATACAATGACATCACCCCGCTCATATTTTCTGAATTTATTAGTGACTTTGCTGGTGAAAATGTAGTCGCCGGTTGCAAAAGTGTGATCCATAGACGCTCCTTTTACTTGATTTGGTTGAAGAATAAATAGGTACACAACAATAAAGAGAGAACCGATAAAAACGATCGTTTCCAAAATATCCATTACAAACTCAATGAGCATCTT
>CAZAJT010000070.1:0-3741 GCA_964485585.1 uncultured Gammaproteobacteria bacterium | reverse complement strand
CATGCAAAAGACTTCCTATCTGAGCAAGCTGATTTTTGTACAGAAATAGAACGCTTACCTGAGGCTGTTCAGGCAGCGATTATCGAATCAGCAATTCATGCCGCGGCGGTTTCATTATCCGATATTTCATTTTCCGGAAGAAAATCGTCTGAGGGGAAAACAACAAAATGGCGTCGTCTGGATCATCCAGAACAAGTAGATTCCGTACAGCTTGAGCATGAAAAAAAACTGATAGCTGCGGGAATACGCCCACAATTCGCAGTAGATTATATACCGATAATCACAGAATCAGGCAGGCTACTAGAAGATGTGCATCGTGCCTTTTCATTTTATGCTTTCAGTTTCCTCTTGAGATCTTCGAGTATTTCCTTTGCGACTTCCTGTCCTCCCAATCCGAACGCGAGTCCTCCTGCCAGTGCGAGCATTGCGACGATACCGGTCATCAGTATCCTTATAAGATCCTGAGCAACACCCAACTGATTCATAACAATTAGTATCGTGAAGAACACTATCACCCACTTAGTAGATACTGAGAGAGTGGTTGCCGATGATGCGCCGAGTGTCGTAAAGCTGTGCCGTACAAGATCAGATGTGAGATTTGATACAAGAAGACCGACAAAACCGATAATCACGGCGACAATTACATTCGGTAAATAAAACAGAAACTGGTTTAACACAACCGTAGCGCGAGAAAGACCCCATACCTCCAAAGTCGGTATCAAAAACAATATTACTACTGTCCATCGCAAAACCTCAGCGAGTACCTCCTCCCATACCCTCACTTCATTCTTGTTCATGAGTTTCGTGCGCTGTAAAAGAAAAGACAACTTAAAAAAAGAAAACAAAGAAAGAAGTATTCGCTTGAGCAAACTGGAAAGAACAATACCGATGAGTAGTATCAGCAGGCCGCCAAAGAAATTCGGTAAGTAATCGAGTAACTTCGTAAGAAACGATGTTAAAAAATTATTTACTACTACAATCATTTATTTCACCTCCTTTCATATCCCTTCAAAATATAACAGTTCCTTAACACTTGAATCGTTATTCAGTACTATTGAAATTACATCTAGCGAAAGCTTACAATCTTTTATTTTATTTTGCAAGAGGAATGAGGTACTCGCAAGGCGCAGATGATGTTTTTTTTGCGAAGTGACCGATTCATACGGTTTTCCTTTTGTAATTGTAATTCTCGTTTTAACCTCAACAAATCGTATTTTGTTTCCTTCTTGCGCTACGATATCAATCTCACCAAAACGCGTGCGGTAATTACGGTGGAGAATAGATAAACCTCGTTTCTGTAAATATTCGACAGCAATATCTTCTCCTATCTTCCCCAGATTCATTCTGTGAAGAGACATAGTTGGTATTTAGTATATCGTATTTAGTATTTTGGAGAGTGTCATACTGAACGAAGTGAAACATCTCTCGCGAATGCGAGAATCCCGCATGCGTGGGAGATCCTTCCCCCGCCTTTGGCGGGGTCAAGATGACATTATTACTACGAATCATCAACTGTTTCAGAAGATTGAATCTTACTTAGATCCTCTGTATATCTTGTGTCGGAGCTTTTGCCCGGAGAGACCCTGAAGAAAATAAAGTTTTGCCTTTGTATAAGTTGATTTTTTCTTTAATTTTATGTCTTTAATAAATGGTGAATTTAAGGGAACTATTCGTTCAATACCAATACCAGCATTTGAAATTTTTCTGATAGTAATCATGCGAGTCGCATCTTCATTTCCCCGTATCTTAATAAGAATACCTTCGAAAAGCTGCTGACGTTCCTTATTACCCTCTTTTATAAGGTAGCTTACTGATATGGTATCACCAACTGCAACCGTTTTGTCTTTGTACGCTATAGCGTTTGCCATGTAATTAGTTATGATTGTATCATTCACCCCTCACTTTTACAAGCCTCTATAAGCGTAAGAAAGATCGGGTGGGGAGCAAGCGGTCTGCTTTTATACTCAGGATGACCTTGGGTGCCAAGGTAAAAGGGGTGCTTATCTTGCGGCAGCTCAATAATCTCACAAAGATTTTCAGCCACAGAACGTGCGCTGATAATCATTCCATTCTTTTCAAAATCCGCTGTATATTTGTTGTTAAATTCATAACGGTGTCGATGGCGCTCGCTCGTGAGTCCTTTTTCTTTGTTGATAAACCCACCATACCTATCATACGCACGATATGCGATTGTATCTGACTTCACTATTGCGTCCCAGGCACCCAATCGCATCGTTCCTCCATAGGCGCGCTTTTCCATAAATTCCTTTTGTTTTGGCATGAGATCAATGACAGGATGGGAGGAGTCGGACGTATTTTCTGTGCTATTTGCATCGTTCCATCCAAGGATGTCTCGGGCAAAAGCAACGACTGCCAACTGCATACCATAACATAATCCAAGGTAGGGAATCTTGTGTTCGCGGGCGTAACGTGCTGTTACAATCATCCCTTCTGCACCGCGTACTCCCCATCCAATTGGGACAATAATTCCTTGTGGATTCCCTATGATTCCGTCGCCTTCTTTTTCTACTCTCTCGGCATCAATCCATCGGGTCTTCACGTCAACTCCCTGCTGCCATGCTGCGTGATCAATCGCATCAAACAAAGCTGCGTATGAGTCACGAAGCTGATAATCACCGGTGCCAAAGTACTTACCAACGATCGCAATCTCAATCTGCTTATGTTTTTTTGACTTAATTCGCTCGGTTAGTTGCCGCCATTGAGAAAGATCAGGCTCTCGTACTTCAAGATTTAATTTTTGGAAAATACGCGCATCCAGACCCTGTCTACGCATTACGAGTGGTATATCATATACTGAAGACAAATCAGGATTTGAGATGATGTCTTCAGGCTGCATATTGCAGAACAATGCAAAACGGTCCTTTCGTCTGTTATCTAGGGGTTTTTCAGAGCGGGCGATAATAAAATCCGGCTGAATTCCCATTGAGTTAAGCGTGCGTACGGATAATTGGGTTGGTTTCGTTTTTGGTTCTCCGAGGTGATTTGGGGTAGGAACGTAACTCACGTGTATATGAATAACATCACCCGGATGCTTCAGCGTCAAAATTCGCGATGCTTCATAATAGAATACGTTCTGGTATTCTCCTGCAGTGCCACCTAGTTCAACAATAATAATTTCTGCCTTTTTCTTTCTAGCCAACGTCTGTATGTGGTTGATTATTTCATTAGTAATATGTGGGATTGCTTCGACATCTTCGCCATTATACTCAAATCTCCGCTCTCGCTCGATGACTGTTTTATAGATTTGTCCCATGGTAACAAAGTTGTCACGACCCATGTTTTCATGGAGAAATTTTTCATAACTACCAATATCCATATCTGCCTCAGTGCCGTCTTCACAGAGGAACGGGTCACCATGTTCGATCGGATTTATCGTACCGGCATCTATATTGAGGTAGTTTTCAAACTTAATCGGAGCTATTTTGTACCCTGCGGATTTAAGAAGAAGGGCGACTGAGGCCGTGGTGATACCTTTTCCAATGCCTGATATTACACCACCTGATACAAAAATATATTTCACCCTCGCCATGGAATCTTATTATACCACTAATTTTCAATTCTCAATTTTCAATTTACAATCAATCACGAGTTTTGCAGTTGTCATTCTGATCCCGCGAAGCGGGAGAAGAATCTCTCGCGAATGCGAGACTGAAACAAGTTCAGAGATCCTTCGTCGCTTCACTCCTCAGGATGACAGGAAGTGCGAAACTCGTGTCAATA
>CAZAJT010000069.1:0-3916 GCA_964485585.1 uncultured Gammaproteobacteria bacterium | reverse complement strand
GCGAGAGATTCTTCTCGGCCATTGGCCGATCAGAATGACAACTGCGAAACTCGTGGCATATTATATATAATACGATTCTGGACTGCTATAGTAACCGCAAAACAAAATGTCATCCCCGACTTGATCGGGGATCCAGAAAATAATCTGGATTCCCGCCTTCGCGGGAATGACAAAAACGACATCCTGTTTTGCGCTAGCTATAGCAAACTTTTTCAAACCCGGGAGGTTTGTTAGACTTGACATCCTGCCTTACGACGATTAGTATTTTAATATATGATCAATCGTTCATATATAATAGGGCACAACGGTCATCCCCATTTTCTGACTGATAAGGATATACTCTCCCTCAAACAAAAAGCGAAACTCTCTCGTGATGAGAAAGAGCTACTAAAAATAATGAAGCACCTCTCTGATCCTACAAAACTGAGAATCTATCTACTGCTTCATACGGTTGATGAGATTGCAGTAAGTGATGTTGCCCAGATTCTTGGCTTAGCTCATTCTACTGTTTCTCATGCGCTTGCTGATCTCAAACTACTGGGACTGGCGCAGTCTCACCGTTGTGGACTTCTTATTTGTTACTCACTCAGTAATACAGAGAAACGCACTATGTTTATAAGTTTTTTTAACAGATTTAAAAAGCAATGAAACCATCTAATCTTTTTATTATAGTAGCGCTCATACTTTTTACTGGAGGATCTATCTTTTTCAAGGATGTTTTTGTAAATTCACAAGACAGCAAAACTTCCTCTCAACCGCAGGTTTTGATGAATCGCAATAATTATGTTGAATATTCTCAAGCCACTGTGCTGACCGCTCAAAATAATGGGAGGGTGTTGCTTTTTTTTGCTGCTCCGTGGTGCGGGACGTGTTCTGCTCTTGATGATGAGATCAAACAAAAATCAAGCCAGCTCCCGGAAAACCTCACCATTGTAAAAGTTAATTATGATACTGCGCACGACCTCAAGAAACGCTACCAAGTCACCCAGCAACACACTCTGGTACAAATCGATAAAAATGGCGACGAGGTTACAAAATGGATAGGCGGTAACTTTGATGCATTAGTTCAGAATCTACAATAACTATGGTTTTGTTGATACCTATTGCATTCATATCAGGAATCTTGACGGTATTCTCACCGTGCGTATTGCCAATACTCCCCGTTGTCCTTGGAAGTGGCATCGGTGGGAATACTAGCAGAGTCAGGGGCGTAGTCACAGGCTTGATAATTAGTTTTACTCTTGCGTCACTGCTTCTCGCAACAGTTGTGCGTGTTTTGGGCATCCCCGCAGATACCGTACGAATCCTTGCAGTCATACTCCTTATTCTCTTTGGCATAAGCTTAGTCTTTCCCGCAGTTTTGGAACCGGCACAAACACTGATTGAGCGATATTGGCGATTTCAACCACCTCAAGGCAAGAAGAGTGATTTTTTGGGAGGATTGATAACCGGCACCAGTCTGGGATTGGTGTGGACTCCGTGTGTAGGACCCATTGTTGCCACCGTTGCAACACTCGCAGCCATAAGCAGTTTTTCTGTTGCGTCGGTGTTTATCGCATTTGCATACGCCTTAGGAACCGGCATACCGTTATACTTTATTGCAAAAGGCGGAGCAAAAGTTGCACAAAAACTTACGTTCATTAAGACAGAAAATCAACAGATACGACAGGTTTTTGGCATTATTGTGTTGGGAACTGCCTTGTTTATCTGGACGGGAGCAGACCGAGCACTTCAAGCGTGGATTCTTGCCAAGTTACCTGTAGCATGGACACAGCTCCCGACAAACTTTGAAAAAAACTTCCCGGTAGAAACACTATTGAATCAGCGAAAAGATATTCGACAATCACAGCAAAATAAATCGGGAGAAACTGTGGTGCGGGATGTGGCTCTGCAGAAGGACTTTACTCGTGCAAAAGTCAAGCCTGAAAATCTTGTACAAGGCTGCTTCGGCGGAAAAGATTGCATCCCATCAATTGATAACCCCACGTTTGAATCTGCCAAGCAATCAAACTGGCTCCAAGAAAACGATGTTATTTTTGGAGTAGACTATAAAGGAATCCAGCGGGCCTATCCACAACGCATACTCAACTGGCATGAGATCGTGAATGATATGATTGCCAGTGACCCAATAGTAGTTACTTTCTGCCCGCTCTGCGGCAGCGCACTCGCTTTCGAGAGAAATGTAAATGGAATAATTACTGAGTTTGGGGTATCAGGTAAGCTCCACAACTCAGATCTGGTTATGTACGACCGGTATGAAGGAAATCTCTGGCAGCAGATTACCGGAGAAGGGATTGTCGGCCCAGCTGCACGCAGAAACGAAAGACTAAAGCAAATCCCGATCACCACAACCACCTGGGAAACATGGAAAAAACAGCATCCTACTACTGAAGTCCTTTCACGCGACACCGGTCATGTGAGAAATTATGACCAGTACCCCTATGGTACCTATGAACAAGATGATGAGCTTTACTTTGGGATAAAAAATCTCAATAAGCAAATGCAGGTAAAAACAGTCGTATATGGAATAGAAGTGAATGGATCATCCAAGGCGTACCCTGAGAACATTATCGAAAAGAAGAAGACGATTGAGGACACCGTTGGCATTACTCCTATACGATTGGAACGTACTGATGCAGGACAAGTGAAAGTCACGAATCTTCAAACACAGAAGGAAATTATCCCAATCCGGCTCTTCTGGTTTGCCTGGGCAGCGTTTCACCCAGAAACAGAATTGTATCAATAAAGTATACTTAAAATAATCACTATGAAAGAATCAACATTTGATGTCTTAGTCATTGGCGCGGGAACTGCAGGACAAGTAGTGGCTTACAATTGTCGGTCGCAGGGATTAACGGTTGGCATCGTTGACAACCGACCATTCGGAGGGACGTGTGCGCTGCGTGGATGTGATCCAAAAAAAGTATTGGTAGGAGCTACCGAAGCAATAGACTGGATTGAACGAATGAAAGGAAATGGCATTGAAGCAAAAGATGTCCGCATCAACTGGAAACGCTTGATGGAAGTAAAACAAACATTTGTCAAAGACACTCCCCATCATGTTGAACAGAGTCTTGAAAACGCTGGCATAACGACCTATCATGGCACGGCCCGATTTACTGCGAAAGACGCCATTCAGGTTGATACTCAGACCATTCGAGCAAAGCATTTTGTTATAGCAACCGGCGCAGCTCCCATAAAACTGGGCGTTCCGGGGGAAGAACACGTCATAATCAGTGATGACTTTCTCGAGCTCAGGGATCTTCCCAAGCGCATCATCTTTATCGGTGGCGGATTTATTTCTTTTGAATTCGCCCATATTACGAGGCGAGCCGGATCAGATGTTACAATTCTCCATCGCAGTGAACGAGTGCTTTCGGGATTTGATCCGGATTTAGTTGATCTGCTTGTAAAAGCATCACAGGACTTGGGAATCAATATTATTGTGAATACGCCGGTTGTCGGTATTGAAAAAAGGGGCGAAGAGTTTATTGTACATACGAAAATGAAGGATAGTAGCGAGAAAACGTTTGTCACTGATTTAATCGTGCACGGCGGTGGTCGCGTACCCAATCTTGAAACTCTTAATCTTAAAATGGCCAACGTGGCACTTGAGAAAAAAGGAGTCGCGGTCAATGAATATTTGCAGAGCATCTCAAATCCTGCGGTGTACGCAGCAGGAGACGCAGCATCTTTAGGCTTGCCATTAACTCCTGTCGCGGGAAAAGAAGGATTGATTGTCGCAACCAATATCATAAAACAAAACACGACGAAAGTAGATTTTAAGGCGCAGCCCTCGGTTGTCTTTACGGTTCCTCCGCTTGCAGCAGTCGGTATGCGCCAAGAGGAGGCAAAAGAACAGGGGCTGGATTTTGAGGTAAAGTTTGAAGAAATCTCAGGCTGGTACGCCTCGCGA
>CAZAJT010000068.1:2662-3944 GCA_964485585.1 uncultured Gammaproteobacteria bacterium | reverse complement strand
CGCGTTTCCCCCGCTGGAACTCATGCGATTGTGACTATCCTCTTCCCAGATTGAATACTCTTGGATCACTGCGTGGGTTCAGATGTAGTTTGATCAATTTCCAGACTTCTTCATATTGAAGTGCTGCCGCAAGGCCGTCTTCACATGAATAGTCCACGAAAATACCCTCACGTTTGAGATTGTCAAACGTGTAGTTTCCAGCTGCCGTGATTCGTACGAGTCTCGTTGTGACGTTGCCATTATCGTATACCGGTTGTTCGAATGGGTTCACGAGACTCTCGCTATTCAGGATAACCAACCTCAATGCTACGCGGCGACCTCTGACCTGCAGTATTGATCGGTCGAACACTACCAGATAGTTACCTCGCTTGATGCGCTCAGTCTGAACGATTCGACAAGCGGTGCCTGGTATCTCTCGAATCTTTGCCTCGAGTTCTTCGTCCCACGTCGTCAGCGGTCCTGGTGGTCGATGCAGTTCTTCTAACCAGCTGATGAACCCGTAACCCATCAACCCGAGGATTAGAATCATGGTAAAACCCTGTATTAGGACTGCTTTCAGTCTTGCAGTTCTATTTACGTTGGTCTTCGTATTCAATTCGGCCTCCCTTTTCATTTCTCAGTCCCGCCTGTGGATATAATATTATTCCATCCACTGGCGGGACCAAGAATCGTATGAGTTCTTCTATGTAAAAGAGCAAGCTGTCAGATAGTATGCTAAGACTATCTGGCGTTACAACCCATAATATATCATACTCATTATTGTGCAACAACTAATCTGGTATACTCAGCATCATGGAACTCGTTGACATTGTTGATGAATTCGGCAAAATTATTCGAAAATCGGTAAGTAAGCAACTCGCGCATAAGAAGGGATATCTTCATAAAACAGTCATTGCGGAAATCATAGACAAAGACGGAAATATGACGTTGGTAAAACAAGCCAATCACAAACAGGATGCGGGGCAGTATGTATCTCCGGTCGGGGGACATGTTCGATCGAGTGAAACCGACGAGGAGGCGTTGAAGCGGGAAGCAATGGAAGAAGTTGGAATTGAGAATTTTGACTTTAAATATATTGGGAGTTTGATATTTAACCGAAAAGTTCTTGGTCGAAAAGAGAATCACTATTTTCAGATTTATGAAATTCGATGGGATAGAAAGCTTGTGTTGAATCATGAATCGATTGAATATAGAAAGTTTTCTCAACAAGAGTTGCAACGTGAACTGAAACAGAATCCTCACTTATTCGGCGAAGCATTTAATGTGTTAGTCAAAACGTATT
>CAZAJT010000068.1:0-2562 GCA_964485585.1 uncultured Gammaproteobacteria bacterium | reverse complement strand
GAATTAGGATCTTTATTAACACCAAACGTTATTTTTGCTTCTGAAGCCTGATCTTTTTCATTGCGCCCTATTACCCGCAGCTCATAAATACCATCAGACAAGTTAACCGGTTCAATCACCTCTTCCCGATGTCCATCAAACTCTCTGAGCTTATTCCCATTCAGAAAAATCTCTACTTTTTTCACCGGAGCAACTGAAGTGAATTTCGCTTTTATTTCCAGTGAATTTGAAGTTACCATTGCCTTATCTCCGGGATTCTTGATCGTTGTTACTATTGCATCAGCCGATGCATCAGATGTATCAGTGGGATACTTAAATTTGTCATCTCCCTGACCTTGCGTCCACGCATCAATCGCCTCCTGCCAACGATTTTTCCCGTCGGTAGATATGGGATCATTTTCGGTAAATACTATATAGTCTTTCTCATCATAATTCCCCTGTCGTATCTCCACATCGTTTGCAAGTTTCCCATTCGCTCGTGAGATCTTTAGTTTCTTATAAATCGGAGCAATTTCTGTTGGTTCTGTACCTTCAATAAAGTATTCTGATCGGGTGGGACTTCCCTCTCTTGGCAATCCTCCTCCCAATGAATCAATTATTAATGCTTTTACTTTTTCCGGTTTATCCATGATACCATCAGGATATTTTTTCAGGTATTCCTGCATCAGTGAGTACCATATCGATGAAGCGCCAGTAACGCCCGAAGCAATCTTCGGATTCATGGGGGAATTGTCGTTGTTTCCTACCCATACCCCAACAGTTATTGCTTTCGTATACCCGATGGTCCAGTTGTCGCGCTTGTCATTGGTCGTACCTGTTTTTACTGCGACTGTCTTACCGCCAACATGAAGATACGAATTTTGTCCAAATGCGTCTGTTCGTGCAATATTGTCAGATAGTATATGAGAAATCAGAAAAGAGACCTCTGGCGACACCACTTTTCTTTCCCGCGGTTTTACACTTTTGTATATCGCTTTTCCCTTGAAGTCTGTAACTTCATCCACTGCTAGCACTTCCTTCCATACACCGCCCCGGGCAAACACCGAAAACGCACTCGTAATATCCAGAAGTGTTGTTTCTCCTCCCCCTAAGGTGATAGACAAACCATACCTTCTTAGATTTTCCTCATTTGGAGCAAATGTGCTCAATCCCACCGCTTCAGCTTTCGCAAGAAAATCCCGAATGCCAATCATTGCTAGTAGTTTTACCGCAGGAAGGTTGAGTGAGTTGCCGAGGGCAAATCGCAGTTGTACCGGACCTCTGAATTTTCCGTCATAATTGACCGGTTCATAATCTTTTTCTCCCTGGTGAGGAAATGTAGTCTTGACATCCATAAGAAGCGTTGCTGGAGTGTATCCTTTTTCAAAAGCCACCGAATAGGTGACTGGTTTGATCGCTGAGCCCGGTTGTCTCAAACCAAGCGCTGCATTAAATTTTCCGAATTCTTCATTCGTAAAATCATAAGATCCAACCATTGCTAGGATTTCTCCACTTTCAGAATCAAGCACTACAGCAGCTCCATTACTTACATTAAAATCTTTCAATTCCTCAATTTCCTCTTTTATTACCCTTTCAGCAATGAGTTGAGTTTCCAATGAAAGAGTTGTTTTCACCTTCAATCCCTGATCGAGAATCTTTTCACCAAACTGTTTTTCAAGCTGATCTTTTACATAAAAGACAAAATGAGGTGCAGTAATTGACAGTTTTGGATCGGAAAATTTCAGACCTTCCAGATCTTTGAGTGCCTGCTGCTCCTGCGAGCGGGTGATATAGCCATCTTCGCGCATCCGACGCAACACATCCTTTGTTCTTCCCTTCCACGAGTTGTTTTTTCCAATAAAGGGAGAATAATATGAAGGGCTTTGTGGCAATCCGGCAAGAAATGCTGATTCAAGCAGGTTTAAATCTTTCGACTGTTTCCCAAAATATCCTCGCGCTGCCGATTCTACTCCCCAAAAACTCCCTCCATACGGAGCCTCGTTTAGATACATTTCAAGAATCTGGTCTTTACGGTAACGGCGCTCTACCTCTATCGCAAGTATTAATTCTTTTATCTTTCGTGACAGGGTTCTTTGTGAGTCCAGCAAAACATTTTTAATAAGCTGTTGCGTGATAGTCGATCCTCCCTGCGATCCTCTTTTCAGAAATGCGCGGACAATACCGGTTTCGGAAATCCCCTTGTGCTTATAAAAATTTTTATCTTCTATTGCAACTGTTGCTTTTTTTAAGTTGTCGGCAATATTGGTAATTAATACTGGCACTCTATTACGATCCTTATACATCTCATACAAAATTTTCCCTTCCCGATCATAAAATACTGTCGACGATCTGCTCGATTGGGAAAGTTTCCCCGGGGAAGGTAAGTCTTTTGCATACCATGCAAATATGCCAAGTGAGAAAATAAATCCAAGAACTATGATTCCAATAATTCCTATAAATCCGTAAGTGATGAGTTTTTGTTTCAGGTTATTGTGCTGATATCGGCGGTTTCGCGAAGAATACATACTGGATAAAAGTATACTATATTGTTCGTAGTGCGGAGTTCGTTGTTCGTAGCATTAG
>CAZAJT010000067.1:3050-4017 GCA_964485585.1 uncultured Gammaproteobacteria bacterium | reverse complement strand
CGAGAGTCGCCTATTCAGGCGAGATCCTTCGTCGCTATCACTCCTCAGGATGACATAGTAAACGTATTCTCTTGAAAAGAAACCATCTTATAAGGTCAAACTTATATGATATTTTCCTTCCTCATTCTTCTCCACAACGCCTTTTATCTCTAAATCAGTAAGTAATGGGAGTAGCTCGGCGATAGAAATGTTACTCTGCGCTCTCAGTTCATCTGCATCAAGCTCTTCTTGAAGCAACAATTCACACACATTCTGTTCTTCTTTCGTCAAGGTATCAAATGATAATTTCTGTTTCTGGATTTGTACCTTCAGATTAAATTCTTCAAGAATATCATCGATGCTCAAGGCCAATTTCGCTCCCTGCTTCAGTAAAATAGTAGGGGCTTCGCTCAAAGGCGATGTGATCGGTACCGGCGGCGCAAACACCTCTTTCCCCTGTTCAGCCGCATACCGAGCAGTAATCAAACTTCCCGAATCTTTCAAACCTTCGATAACCAACACTCCCCTCGACAATCCCGAGATCAAACGATTGCGCGCAACAAACATGCCGGGGCGCACTACATGACCGGGAGGAAATTCTGAGATTACCAGTCCGCCAGAAGAAATAATTTGTTCATACAACATTTTGTTCTGGGGAGGGTAAACAATATCAACGCCACATCCTAAAAACGAAATTGTTTTTTTGTTTATTGCAAGAACGCTCCGTTGGGCAATCGCGTCAATTCCCAGCGCCATGCCGGAAACGATGACAGCGCCTACTTCTGCTAGTTGTCCCGCAAACATTCTGGTAATCTGCTGTCCATATGATGAAGGTCTGCGTGTACCAACGATGGCAAAGAAAAATTCTTTCTCAAAATCATATTGATCAATTGGACCTTTAACATATAAGCAGATCGGAGGGTCGGGAATGTTTTTTAGTTGTGATGGAAATCGTACGTCTTCCTGCGTGATAACCGTTATTCCCTTT
>CAZAJT010000067.1:0-3040 GCA_964485585.1 uncultured Gammaproteobacteria bacterium | reverse complement strand
TCTTGCAATGTTTTTACCGGATCAAACTTACTCCGAAACTCTGCAAATTTTCTCGATAACGATATGCCAAATTGTTCCTGCAACTTTACGCAAGATAAGAAATATGCTTTCTCTACAGATTTAAATTGACTAACAAGTTGGCTAAATCTTACTGGCCCGATCCCGAGGAAATGAGAAAACGCAATAATATAATGAAGCTTTTTCATTTTTTTTTGGAGCGAACGCATTCACAAAATGCGCAATGCCTGCCTGCCGGCAGGCAGGTCGGGCAATGTGCCGACAAGCATTTTGGGAAGATGTTCGCGATAGCGTATCTTGTCGATATTATAAATTCCAATGAAGAATTTGTCAGTAGACTATATGCTACATTCCTTCCGATATTCGAAGAGAAGTTTTTTGCTAATTGTGCCTACCGTTCCCTTTCCGATCACCACATCGTCTAGCTTTACAACCGGCAATACCTCTTTGTTTGACGCCGTAATAAACGCTTCACTATATGTCGGAAGATTATTATAGTTCAGTACGGTTTCCTGTACGGGAATCTTGAGACGATGTGCTAACGCAAGCACCACCTCCCGAGTGATTCCCAATAATATATTTTCTTTCGGAGTAAGCAATGTCCCATCCTTCACCGCAAAAAAATTGCTTGTCGCGCATTCGTACAGTGTCCCGTCTTCTCCGCGGTACAATATCTCAATTGCGCCCTGATCTTTTGCTTTGCGAAGCATTTGTATGCCAACAAAATAATTGAGTGATTTCGCAGCAGGAAATTCCCGCACAGAGCGGTGGGTAATTAATTTCACTCCATTTTCGTATAAGTCCGACGGATAGCTTACTGCTTTTTCGTAGATCACCAGCAAATTCGGCTCACCGAGCGTCATTGAGTTTGGTCCGACACCACCAGTTACAATGAACCGAATACCAAAATCAGAATACCCATCTTTATTTTTCTGCAATCCTTCTTTTACGATTTGAGCAATCTCTTCCGCAGTCCACCGCATCGGGAAATCCAACTGCTTTGCCGATGCAAACAATCGATCAATATGTTCTTGGAGTCGAAATGGTTTATGATGGTAGGTGCGAACAAAATCAAAAATACCATATCCGCGAAGCACCGTAATATCCAAAGCGGATACCTTCAACTCATCGGTTGGCACCCACGATCCATTGAGATAATGCAGTACTTCCATAGAACCCCTAGTATACCAAAACGTTAGATGCTGGGCGAATCACTCTACACACCTCCCGGGTTCGAAAGATTGTCCTAGCGGTCTATATCTCACTATAAATCCTCTCAAGAGCCTCTATTCCTTTCCAGAACATCTCCTCGTCAAAATTCTCATTGGGCGCATGAAGATTGTCGCCGGGCAGGGTAAAACCGGTGAGTATCACTGGTTTTTTGAAGATGCGTTGAAATACTTCTGCTGCCGGAATTGATCCACCGCTTCTATTAAACAGTGTCTCATGATGAAAGTGTGACGATAAAATTTTCGCAGTTCTTCTGACATATTCGTTATTAATATCGGTATAAAATGGCACAAACGTTCCAAGCGTCTGCAGAAAATACTTTACTCCGCCCGGTAGATTGACCTTAATGAATTTCCTAACCTTCTGTTCGATATCTTTCGGATCCTGATGTTCAACCAGCCGGAATGAAAACTTACAGGACGCAGTGCGAGGTATTACGGTTTTTGAACCGAGACCGGTATAACCACCGATGATGCCATGCACATCAAAAGATGGATATATTTTTGAAGCAAGATAGGAAGGCGTATCATCAACAGAAAGCACCCGAAATACTCCTGCTTCTTTTTTCGCCTCACTTTCTGACACTTTTACTTTTGTGAGAAGTGCCAACTCTTTTTTACTGATTTTCCGTACATCATCGTAAAATCCCGGAATCATTATCTCGCCAGTTATCTGACTTTTTATCTTCGTGATCAAATCGGCGAGCACGTTGATTGGATTCAAAACTTGATTCCCGTATATTCCTGAATGCAGATCACGTTCACCAATCGTTACTGCTAATTCAAAATACACCAATCCTCGCAGCCCGTAAAAAATCTGCGGTTTATTTCTTCCATGCATCCCGACATCGGTAACATAAAACATATCGATAGCGCTAAGCAGTGATTTTGCTTCTGTAACATATCCTTCAAAATGCGCGCTTCCCAACTCCTCTTCTCCTTCAAAAACAAACGTGATATTATTGTTCAATTGTTCTCGATTGATCAACTGTTCGATTGCGGCGATATTGGCAATAAGATGTCCCTTATCATCGGCAGTCCCTCTTCCCCAAAATCTTCCCTCTTTTGCGGTAAGTTTAAATGGAGACGTTTTCCACTCATCGAGCGGATCTTCGGGCTGCACATCATAATGCGCATATATACCGATTGTTTTTGCTTTCGGAGAAACAGTCTTGCGTGCAACAATAAGTGCCGGTGCTTTTTCTTTCTGGAAAATCTTTATGGTAAAACCGAGTGAAGCAAGCTTACGGGTAATAAAATCGCTCGCTTTTATAATCTCACCAGAACGCTTCGGATCAGCCGAAACTGATTCGATAGCAATAAGGTCGGAAAATGTTTTTAAAATACTACCTTTGTTCATAGTTAACTCATAACTATTTCTTCTTAGTATCCATTCCAATCATCTTTAATAACACCTGCAAAAACCATCCAATAATCGGTATTCGTTTCACCCGCTCTTTCCAATAGCTTCCAACCTCTTTGGTCATACTTTGCACAACTTAAATTCGAAGCACGAAACAAATTCAAATACATAATGTTCTATAGCAACCGCAAAACAAAATGTCATCCCCGACTTGATCGGGGATCCAGAAAATAACCTGGATTCCCGCCTTCGCGGGAATGACAAAAACGACATCCTGTTTTTCGCGAGCTATAATACTAAAAACATTTGAATTTTGATATTGTTTCGAATTTCTGATTTCGTGCTTAGAAACTATTTCTAAACCCACTGATATGAATTGTCATTGCGAGCCAAACATACTATGGCGAAGCAATCTCATAAATAAATGGGA
>CAZAJT010000066.1:0-4274 GCA_964485585.1 uncultured Gammaproteobacteria bacterium | reverse complement strand
GAAAGACTAGCTATGAAAAGTCAAGAATTAAAACTAATGAGAAATGAACACGAAAAGAAACTCCCGTAAGGAGTTTGTAATCGCACTTTAACAACCTGATACTATCTCAAATGAGACGGTTTGTAATCTTTATCAAACACAGTCTGTTCTTTGAGCATCGTAAAGATGATACCTGTTAACCTTCTGGCAACAGCACCAATGACGGTCATATGAGATTTTCCTTCTTTGATTTTGAGTTGATAATACTCTTTCAAGACAGGATTAAATCGTGATGAGGTAATAGATGCTTGCCAAAGAGCAAGTCTGAGATATGGTGAACCTTTCTTGCTCATGTGATTCCTGTTACCCATGAAATTACCTGATTGTCTGACAGTTGGGTTAATTCCGGCAAAGGAAACAAGCTGGGAAGAGTTTTTAAATCTTGTAATATCACCAATCTCTGAAAGGATTGCAGCTGCTAACGTTTTGCTGACACCAGGGAGAGTAAGCAGTACACAGGTAACTGGAAGCACCTGCTCAATTTCGGTATCAACAACTTTGAGTTGTTTTTCAGTAAACTCTAAGGTTTCTAAAAGAATTTTAAGCTGCAGTGTTAAGCTTTCTAAAGCAAGAGTAATACCAAAGGAGGTTTGCGCTTTTTCTAACACTTCCTGAGCTTTTTCTTTTTTGAATCTGCCTTTTGACAATTTGGTGATGAGACTTGTTAGTTTTCTTAAGCTGACAGTTTCCATTTCCTCAGGGGTAGGATACCTCTTTAAAAGAGACCTGCCTGTTTTGCCAAAGATGTCAGAAAACAATGATTCAAACTCAGGAAATACTTGATCCAAAATGGTCAGTATTCTTCTTTTGGAATCAGTAACTTGCTGATTCAGTGAGAGCCTAAATCTGGTAAGCCTTCGGAGAGCAACCATATCTTTGTCAGCCATTTTTGTTTGGGGAAAAGAACCAAACCGTAAAAGCTCAGCAATCAGAAATGCGTCTTCTTTATCAGTTTTTGTAGAAGACAGAGATACTTTTCTGAAAGCATCTGATTGGTATGGATTGAGAACAACTATTTGCTGTTCTTTTTCGGTTAGATATGCCTGCAGGGAAAGCCAGTAATGGCCTGTTGCTTCAAGACCAAAAAGTAAAGGCAATTCCTCTGGATTAACAGCAGCAACTCTTTTTAAAAGAAGTTCTGCGCCAATTATGGAGTTAGGGAATCTGATTGATCCACCTAACACCTTACCCGACTCATCAATGACTGTTGCCTGATGGTACCCTTTGCCGATATCAATACCAATAATTAATTTAGTCATACTCACCTCCCATCCGTAAGGATTGGGACTTGCATATTACCATCTTTTATCCAGCCTCGTTTGAGATACGAAGTATCAGGTTGCTGAAATGCAGCCTAATCCTCATCTAGCTGATGCGGATTACAAGATGTACTGCTGATTGGAGCCTCAGGCTTTCTGAAAGGGTTTTAACCCTTAGGAGGTTGATCGAAGTCTCCAACCGCTTACATATCACTACTAACAATTATATGTTAGTAAATACAATATACGAGGAGGTGAATGATTTCATGGATAACGGAAACGGTCAACCAAATAACCCAACACCACCACCAGCGGATCCGAATGCAGGTACACCACCTGTGCAAGATCCAACAGTGGGTCAACCAGCACCAACTCAGGAGCCAGCTCCTGAACCAACACCACAACCAGGTCCAGCCCAGCCAGATGGCGGCTCAACTGGTGGCGGTGGCCAATAAAATCATTCTTACTATATAGAGAATGATGATTCTTAAAAATTAAACTAACACCTTGACAGTGTTAGTTTAATTTTATATGATGACATTTATCATGTTTGCTTCCGGTTTAATTACATTTCGTGAAACACTTGAAGTAGCACTAGTTCTCGGCATCGTCTTAACATTCCTTACAAAAACAAATCAGTTTTCGTTTAAAAAATATGCATGGCTAGGAGTGGGGAGTGGCGTTGTTCTCTCTGTTGTCCTTGCAATAGTTCTGAAACAATTATTTGGAGGATTTGAAGGAAGAACTGAGAAGATATTTGAAGGAATACTCATGTTTGCAACAGCTGGTTTTCTCACATGGATGATCTTGTGGGTGCATAGACAAAAAGGGGTAGTGAAACAATTACAAACAAAGGTACGTAAACATGTGGAGCAAGGTTTTCCTCTCGGTTTATTTTTCCTTTTACTATCATCAACACTGCGCGAGGGTGTGGAAACCGTGTTTTATTTGCAAGCTGTGAGTAGCATTACTACCGGAAATCAATTTATAGGTGCAATTGGCGGAATGATTGTCGCAGCTGTATTAGGATACGCAATTTTCCGATTTAGTCTTAAAGTAAATATAAGCAGATTGCTGAAAGTATCAGGAGCAGTGTTGCTCTTATTCGCTGCAGGTTTAGTTGCTCACGGTGTTCATGAATTTCAAGAAGCAACTCTTTTACCTATTTTTAGTTTTGATCCTTTGATAAATCTTTCACATATTTTGGATCATAAATCAGTAGTTGGCAGCGTCTTAAGAACATTATTTGGATATACTTCAAAACCGACGATGCTCGAGCTCATCTCATACAGCTCATATATCTTCTTGATTTTTATTCTGGAAATAATTACCGACAAATTTTTATACAGAAAAGAAGTTCTACTAAAGAGAAACTGATTATGCCACTTTTCGAAAAAGCGTCGGTGTAAGTCCGACGACTATATCATACGGAATTGTCTCGCAAAGTTTTGCCACTGTTTCAACGCTATTTACATCTTTCGGATTATCAGAAAACACAGTTACTTCACAGCCAACTTTTGGATCGGGCAGAGCAGAGATATCAATAGTCGTGATATTCATACTTACGCGGCCAACGATAGGGCATAATGTGTCGTGAACAAGCACGGCTCCTTTATTTGACAGTCTTCGGTCGATACCATCATAATATCCAATCGGCAAGACCCCAAGCATCATGATTTTTTCTACTGTGTATGTTCCGTCATAACCAACGGTATCTCCCTGCTTGAGTTTTTTTATTTGGACGAGTTTTGTTGTTAGTTTCAAAACAGGGGAAAGATGTGGGTCATCACTTGATGGTTCAATTCCATAAAGTGCTTTTCCCACTCTTGCAACATTACCAAGATCAAGGTGGTGTTTCTTTGCCATACTGAGTAAGCCTGCCGATGCACAGATATGTTCCCATTTTGGGTTGATGCCAAGTTTTCTCAGTAACTTTTTTGCTTTCAGGAAATTTTCCATCTGAGACTTTGTAAGCGGGTCTTCCGGTTTATCCCCGGATGCAAAATGAGACATAATTCCTTCGATATATATATTCTGTAAGCCTTTCAAGTTTGTTATAAGCTGTTCCAATTTTTCAACTCTAAATCCTTCCCGGTGCAAGCCTGTATCGACAAAGATATGAACGCTTGCATGCTGTTGATAGGTGTTGATAGCTTCCAATTGCTTGTAGGTGTACGTTGTGTAGGCAAACGGGAAACTTCCTTTTTGCAAATCAAGCGGATCAACGTATCCCATGATAAGAATTTTTGTCTTAATGCCATTTTCATAGAGGATTTGTGCCTCATAAAAACTGTTGACACATAAAAAAGGGGGCTTTCGTGCATCGAGTAATTTTGCGATCGTTACTAATCCGTGTCCATATGCATTGCTTTTTAGAACAGGAGCAATTTTTAACTGGGGATTAAGCGATGAAAGATATGTGTAGTTTGCAAGAAGGTTTTTTTCCGCAAGCGTTACAACATTCACTGAATTCGTAGGGGTATGCATCTTTATAGATCGACTGTGGTTTTGAGTTTTTGTTCTCTTTCGAACCTTTTGATTGCAAGGCTTATTAACCGATCAAGTAACTCAGGGTAGGGAATACCGCTTTTTTCAAAGAGCATTGGATAATTGCTGATGTGCCTCATTCCGGGAATAGTATTTATTTCATTGACACATATCTTTTTCTCTTTTGTCAGGAAAAAATCAACCCTCGCCATCCCTTCACACGCAAGCGCGTGAAACACCTTTACAGCCATTTCCTGCATTTTCTTTGTTGTTTCCGGATCAACATCTGCCGGGATAACGTGCTTGACTCCGTCTGCATCGATATATTTCGCATCATAATCATAAAATTCATGATGGACCGGAATGTTCTCCCCAAGTACCGATGCGATTGCATTATCTGTATTCCCAAGCACTGCACAGTCTATCTCTTTTCCGGGAACATACTCTTCAATCAATATTTTATTGTCATATTGCAACGCTTCTTTGATG
>CAZAJT010000065.1:3524-4347 GCA_964485585.1 uncultured Gammaproteobacteria bacterium | reverse complement strand
TGAGAATCGGAATGCGAGAATATTTTGCAGCATTTCTTTTGCAAGATAGTGATCAATCCGGTAGATTTGTTCTTCTTTAAAGAGCTTGGCAAGAAGATTGTCCAAATCTTCCGCTGTTTCAGCATCTTTCCCAAATGGTTTTTCGACGATAACCCGTGTCCACCCCTCTTCGGCAGAGCAAGGAATAGTAAGACCTGATGCAGCAAGATGTTCAAATATTTTTTTATAGTACTCCGGAGGGACTGCCAGATAGAAAAGCTTATTTGAACATACTTTCCATTCCCCATCTATATGACCTAGAACTTTCGCCAAATCGTCATATGCTTTTTTACTTGTAAAGTCTCCCTGCTGAAAGAGAAGCCGCTGAATAAACTGCTCAGCTTTCTGCTGATGGTACTCAACTCCTTTGTGATCTTTTAATATGCGCGTGACGTGACTCTTGAATTGGTCTTGCGTAAGATTTCTTCGGGAAAAGCCAATGATCTGAAACATCTTTGGGAGCTTGTTTTTTGTATAGAGATTAAAAAGCGCTGGTGCGATCTTTTTAACCATAAGATCCCCGGTCGCACCAAAAATTACAAGAATAGTTGGGATATTACGTTTATCCATAGCACCTCATTATACTACGTATATATTTTTCTGATAACCTTTTGTATCTGGAAAGCTGCATTCAGTATCCTTGGACCCGGACGGTTCAGAAAGGTATCATCGAGAGCGTATATTTTTCCTTCTGTTACGGCGCGTAAAGTACTCCACTGTTTTCTTGTGGTTATATATGATGTCGGGGAGTTTTGACGGAATCCACAGTAGGAAATAAAAATAA
>CAZAJT010000065.1:1750-3514 GCA_964485585.1 uncultured Gammaproteobacteria bacterium | reverse complement strand
GTTATTTCTTGTAAGTTGACTACACGACTGATATCGTGTTTTTGGATAAGACCGTATGTTCCTCCCGCAATCTTCACGATATCGGGTACCCAGTTTCCTGACATCATTGGTGGATTATACCATTCTTCAATATAGATCCTTGGAATATGGGTAACTTTTGTTTTTCTGAGCAACTCTTCTTGACTTTTCATTTTGTCAATGAGTTTCTGCGACTGTCTGTCATAACCGATTAAACCTCCTATCTCTCTCATAGAAGTATATATATCGTTTAATGAACGGGGGTCAAAATGCATTACATTATATCCGTATGATTCCAGCTGTTCTTTCAATCGTTGTTGGACAACGGTCGATGTAAAAATGATGTCAGGATGGAGCTGAGCTATTGTTTCAAAACGAATATCGGTCCAACTTCCGACTTTTGGAATTTTTTTCGCAGCAAGAGGATAATCGCAAAAGTAGGTATTACCCACTATCATGTGATGCGCGTCCAGCGCAAAAAGAATTTCAGTAGTTGAAGGAGATAGTGATATAATATTCATCTATAATATTATACGTCGCACTCAATGAAAGCACTTAATTTCTCGCTTCCAGACCAGAATGGGAAAATACACACGCTTTCTGATTATCAGGGAAAGTGGGTCATCATTTATTTTTATCCAAAGGATGATACTCCCGGTTGCACAAAAGAAGCATGTAGCTTCAGAGATCAGATGAAGCAGTTTCAAGATAAAGGAGTTACGATTCTTGGAATATCGAAAGATTCAGTAAGTTCTCATAAAAAATTTGCAGACAAATATAACCTTAATTTTATCCTTTTGAGTGATGAGTCAAAGGAAACTATTAAGTCATACGGTGCTTGGGGTGTTAAAAAATTTTTAGGAAAATCATTTGAGGGAGTTTTACGTAAAACATACCTTATTAATCCCGATGGAGAGCTGGCTAAAATGTATGCAAAGGTCGATCCATCAATCCATACTCATGAAATTCTTAATGATCTAACATTACTTATAAAGTAGTATGTACTCTATATGAATATACTCATTCTCTACGCTACCTATTCCTCGGGAACTGAAATTGCGTGTCAAACGATTGAAGGAATTCTCAAACAACATAATCATACGGTTACCCGTAAGCTGGTAAAAGAAACACCTTTTGATGAACTTTCGGAGTATAATCTCATCATATTGGGTTCTCCCAGTTGGGACCATGAAGGACGGGAGGGATTACCTCACGAAGATTTTATTCATTTTATTACCTTATCACATTTTCCTACACTTCCCCATAAAAAATTTGCTGTTATTGGTCTCGGCGATTCTACCTACGCCCATTTTTGTGGCGCCGTGGATCACCTTGAAAACTTTGTGAAGCATGTTCATGGAGAATTACTACTTCCTTCTTTACGGATTGATGGATTTTACTTTAATCAAGAAAAAAATCTTGAGCTTATAAAACAATGGACTCAACAGATCGTACGCACAACGTAATGTAAAGAATGCGTAAAAACTTTCTCGTGTGCCTTCATCTTCTTACCTGATTCTTACATTTTTATTACAAACCCTTCATTCCTTCACTCTACTATATGATTTATTAGTCATTCGCTCCCGACACCAGAAGAATAAAAAGTGAAGGGTATAATAAAGCTATGTTAAAAACGGTACTCATTGTAGAAGACGATAAAGGTATCCAGAAATATTTGAAAGAATTAAGAAAAACAAGTTTGTGCTGTCTCAGAAGGGTCAAATATTTTCCCCGCAACTATTATAT
>CAZAJT010000065.1:402-1740 GCA_964485585.1 uncultured Gammaproteobacteria bacterium | reverse complement strand
ATAATGGATTTTCCGTGAAAACCGCTCCTGATGGAGTAACCGCGCTGGAACTTCTCAAGAAAACACAACCGGACTTAGTGCTCCTTGATCTTAACTTACCCAACATAACGGGAGAGTCGATTTGCCTTGAAATCCGCAAAAATTATCCGGGAGTTAGAGTAATTATCTTGACGGCAAAGGATACAACACCTGATATCATTCAGGGACTTAACCTTGGTGCTGATGATTATATTACAAAACCATTTGTTGCCGATGAGCTCCTTGCGCGTATTCAGGCACGGCTTCGTCATGGGGGAACAAACGCTAAAATTAAAATTGACGATTTAGAATTGGATAATAATACACTTGAAGTGAAGCGGGCCAACAAGCCAATCAAACTTACACCGCAGGAGTTCAAGTTACTTCATTACCTTATGAATAATAAAGGAAGAATACTCACGAGAGATATGATATTAAATCGTATCTGGCCATCTTCTTATGATATTGAAACGCGGGTTGTTGACGTTTATATGGGCTACCTTCGCAAAAAGATTGATAATGGTTACCGGAAAAAACTCATTCACTCCGCTCGGGGATTCGGCTACATGATCAAAGAGTAGTATCTAAATACTTCTTGCTGATTTAAAGTAGAAGTATCCCACGAGAGTGATAGTAATAAGAGGAGAAAGCCATTGAGGAATGTGCGCACCAAAACCATCAAGTACCATTATTACTCCCAAAAAAAGGATTGAGTACATTGCCCCATTCTTTAGATAGAGGTATTTTTTTATCCGTTCAATATTCGATATAGTAAGCTGACGAAGAACAATCGCTCCTAGTCCATTTCCAAGTAGAATGAGAGGAAAAGAAAGAGTAAAAGCAAAACTCCCTAAGACTCCATCTATGGAAAATGTTGTATCAATAACCTCCAGATAAAGAACCTTACTCATGTCGGACATATGAGAGGATGAATGCATCAGTTTTTGCTCTGCCAACTCTGCCTGCTGCTTAAACCCATGGGTAATAAAAAAAACTGTTGATCCAATAACTGCTCCAAATGCCAACAAAGGATCCAGTTGAATCGCATGCCAAACAATAGTCGCAAGTAGTATAGATACGACGGCATAGAACCATACCCCCTGAGTTGAAAAAAAACGTTCGCCAATAAACCCGTAATTTTTCTGTTCAAGAAAAAGCCAATGAAAAAAAAGGAAAATAAGAAACGTTCCTCCACCAATTAATAATATATGTGAAGACTCCTCTAAGATTCTTCCAACATGCGGGTCGTTACTAAAAGCAGCGTGAAGTAGTCCCCTTGGCCCGAGAGATGGAATAACAAACCATAAGATGAGGAAAGGA
>CAZAJT010000065.1:0-392 GCA_964485585.1 uncultured Gammaproteobacteria bacterium | reverse complement strand
GTACTCCCCGCACAACAACAACTGCGAAAAGCATTCCCCACAACAAAAACCATCGACGAGCTTTTGCACCCATTCCTGAGAGTACTTCGGCGTTTATTATCGCATTATCAATGCTGCTGATAATCTCAAACAAACTTAAGCCTACTACCGTAAGGACCATGCCAAGAATATTCATCCTTCTATTGTACCTTAGATTTCGCTTCAGAACAAACTATTTCTTACCCGTTTCTTACTCCTCTCATATTGTCCTTTCAATCATGAAAAGTAAAGTGGTTATCATCTATTAAAAATCATTCCATAATAATCTTGAAAGAAAGGAGGTGAAAAAAATGGACTTACTGCTTTTCATTCTCTTAGGGCTTGTCGCCGGATGGTTAGCGTCTATTGTAATG
>CAZAJT010000064.1:0-4406 GCA_964485585.1 uncultured Gammaproteobacteria bacterium | reverse complement strand
AAATGAAGAATTGCTCCTTCATTTTTCAGAAAGTATCCACGGAAACCAGATACTTTTGAACCGCGTTCAAGGTCTAAGAGATCTAAAGCGAGTCCCAGATCAATATGCGATTTTGGGGTAAAAGAAAATTGCCTAACGGCTCCCCATGTTTTTATTTCTTTATTACCTGCCGCATCTTTACCAATAGGTACCCCGTCAAGCGGCACATTGGGGATCTGCGCGACAAGTTTATCGAGTTCCTGTTCAGTCGCGGCAAGATCATCTTCAATAGTTTTTAACTCATCTTTGAGTTGTTTTCCTCTGGCTATAGCGGTTTCATCCGGCTTCTTTTTTGAAATGGTATTCCGTTCCTGCCGGAGCATTTGGATTTTTGTGATAATCTCTTTTCTCTTATCATCAAGCTGTAACACTCTGTCAATATCGATTTCTCTATTTTTATTTTTCGCCGCATCGATGACTTTTTGTGTATTATTTCGAATAAAATCAAGGCTTAGCATAGTGGTTCATGGTTCGTGAAAAAATAATGGTAGAAAAAGTAAGCAATCTTTCAGCGTACTGTTTTTTCCCCGTTTCATCTACTGGCAATTGGAAAGTATATAATGTACTCCAGGTAGTTTCAAACTCAGTTATCATCGAAAGGGAAATATTATCAGGCTTTAAATTCTCAGCATATATTTTTTCAGCATGGTCGAGAAATATTTTTGTTCCTTCAATATTTCCATTGGTCAGACAATGTACCGCGCGGCGCAGATCCGCAACGAAATTAAGGCAGTAAATTCGAGCTGACATAGTCGCTTAAGAATTGTTTGGTGATTTTGATAAATTTTTTTCTAATACTCTCGTCACAAATTTCAGTACTGTAGTTTTCTCTTACTCTTACATTGATCATTGCGTTCGTGTCAATAGCTTTTGACAGCAGATCTACTCCTCCTCCCCAGATATCTTTCTGGTGGGAGCCCATCCGCAACATCTTCTGTTCAGCATCATAATGGTACTCTCCGCCGATCGCAACGATTTCTTTTTCAATATCAATTGTCACTTTAATATAACTTTTATATTCTTCGGATGCTTTTTCGATGTCCTCTTGTGTTGCTTTTCCTTTCAAAAAAACGATCATCTTATTTCATTCTATACCACTTCGCAATCATTTTGCAATAATGGGGTATATTAAAAATAATTTCTGATTTTTGGTATCAAACGTTTGAGGGCTTGAAGACGGTGGTTGATATGATGATGTTCATCATCAGTTAACTCATCATAATATTTATTGTATTTACTCACGATAAAAAGTGCGCGAAAAG
This sequence comes from uncultured Gammaproteobacteria bacterium, assembly GCA_964485585.1. Taxonomy (GTDB): domain Bacteria; phylum Patescibacteriota; class Microgenomatia; order UBA1406; family GWC2-37-13; genus CAZAJT01. The sequence goes on along the minus strand of CAZAJT010000064.1, from coordinate 3,105 downwards.
GGAAACCTGGCGTGAAGTTAGTCGTGACTTTTTCAGCAATTCGTCCCTCGATTACTCCTTTTTCAGAAAAAATATGATTCGTTTTTGGATTATAAAACGTAAGTACCACTTCCATTCGTGCTGTCCGTTTTTCAGGGGGTACATCCTTAAGGCGAGTCAGGGTATACTCAATGAATTCTTTATCAGCCGCGGGCCTACCAAGCCACATTTTTGAACGTACTCCTGGTTCGCCGTTTAAAACATCAATTACCATTCCTCCATCGTCAGCTATGACCGGCATTTTCGCGCGATGAGCATAGTACTTTGCTTTCAGAAGCGAATTTTCTGCAAACGTTTTGCCGGTTTCCTTTGGTTCATCAATAATATGCGTATCTTTAAGCGAGAGAAGTTGAATGTTTATTAATTTCCGCAAGCCCTTCGTCAGCTCCTTTATTTTTGCAGGATTATGGGTGGCGAGGAGGAGATTCATGAGTTTATTTTACTCCATTATGATGGATTCCCGAACTAATTACTGCATTAGGACTTTCAGTCCATAGCGGTGGTGATTCTGACATTTGTAACGCGGTTAGATCTGATGCTCTTGCAAAAATTAGATTTGTCGCAAGGCCTTGTAAAGCGTAATAAATAGCACTTGGTACGCCGGGTGCTTGTGGGTTCAATTCTACATATTCGTCTGCTCCCTCTACAAATAGCGGATCACCGAGCATATCTGTTTTATCACCGTTAAATTTTGTCCGCGATGCTGCTTCGCCGCTATAGTTTTTTGCATAGCGTCCGGATGGAGACATGCATACCCACCTTCCTGGGGGCTGTGTAATACCAGTTCCAATTGATTGTGATTTTATAACAAATCTTCCCCCTACACCAAACACGACCGCCGCGTCTGTACCTACTCCGCCGTCTTCTCCGACAGGAATTGGTAATCCTGACGCTGCAATTTCATAAAGCGTTTGAAGATTGGCGGGTGTTACCGATGCTTCTGTTGGTGTTTTACAAATCCCGCCTTCTCCAATACCGGTATTCACCGAATTCGCACCTTTTTTTGCAAGACGGTGTGCTTGATCCACTCCAGTCACCTGTCCGGCAATAATAATGACATCATCGCCATACATATTTCGTAGTTCTTCAACGCTTTCTTCTAAACGAGGGAGAGAGCGAGGGTCATATAAACGAAAAGTTCTCGCGCCTTCAGCGTATGCCATTTCGGCACGACTCCGCAAATCTCCGTTACTTGTTTTAAGAGTGACTCCAACTCGCCCCATTGCATTTTTCATAATAACGTCTCTGTAGGGATGATTATGGAGTACCGGATGATCTAAAATTCTCAGCTGCGCTTCCCGTAGCATCAGAACCTGATTTTTTGGATCAGTGTAGATGCTGTCTACCGGCACAAATCCGATTCCGCCGGCGATAGCCAAATCCGCAAGTGAGTCAGCACTGATCATATCCGGCATTGATCCGAGCCAATAAGGGATGGTTACCATATTGTTCGTACCCCAGGTAAATAATCCTTGAGCAAGAACTGCTCGCGCGCTGTCTTCAAAACGGTCATCTTGAGCAACAGGTCGCGGTCTAAATCCCAGATCACCGAAAGTCAGGCTGTGGTTATTTCTTGATGCTCGATCAAGAACAGGCACTACTTTTCTTTCAACAGGTTTATATCCATCCTTTTCCAAAGAGATCATTGCCTCAATCCGGGCAGGATGGATAAGCGTCCACAGGTGAACATGTGCTCTTACCAGAGCATCCAGATAATCATCTTCTGGCATGAGAAAGTGACCTTTGAGGGCGTCATACGGTGTTTCTATGGGATAAACACCAATTGCTCGTAATTCTTCAATTGGTCTCTTGCTGTGATCTTCTTCTTTTTTTCTTACTCGCTCTCTATAATCCTCTCGTAGTCCGTTGAGTACATCCCCCCGAATAGGGGTAGTTAAATGTTGTTTAAACGCATCAAGGTCATTGGAAGAACGAAAATGTTCCGGTCTAAATCGTGGTTCTAACATAGGTTATTCCCACTCCATTGTCGCGGGGGGTTTGTTGGTGATATCGAAAACAACTCGATTCACTTCGCGTACCTCTCCCACAATGCGGGTACTTATTCTATCAAGAAGATCATACGGAAGTCGAGCCCAATGTGCACTCATAGCATCCTGCGCTTCTATGGCTCTGATCGCGATTGTTTCTCCATACACCCGCTCATCTCCTCGTACTCCGGTAGATTTGATTCCAGTGAGTACTGTGAATGATTGCCAAAGTTTTTTCGAGAGATGCGCTTTTTCTATTTCCTCTTTTACAATCTGATCTGCTGCCCGCAAAATTTTCAATTTCCTTTCCGTCACTTCACCGATGATGCGAATTGCAAGTCCCGGACCAGGGAATGGCTGCCGGTGGACAATCTCATCAGGAAGTTTTAACAGCTTCCCGATTATCCGTACTTCATCTTTGTAGAGTGTTCGTAGTGGTTCGATCAGACAAAGCTTCATATTTTTGGGCAAACCGCCGACATTGTGATGACTTTTGATTTTTGACGCATGTTTTGAGCCGGCACTTTCTATGACATCAGGATAAATGGTTCCCTGAACCAGGTACTCAGCTCTCAGTTTTTTTGCCTCCTTTTCAAAAATTTCAATAAATGCTCTGCCGATTATTATTCGCTTTCTTTCTGGATCAATGACTCCTTTTAATTTCCTGAGAAAAATGCTTTTTGCATTTATGATCTTGACATTCATGTGAAAGTGTTCTTTAAATACTTCGCGGAGGATTTTAGTTTCGTTCTGCCGCATCAGTCCGGAATCAATATAAATTGAGGTAAGTCGGTTCCCAATTGCTTTATGAACAAGAAGGGATCCAATTGAAGAATCAACACCACCTGACAAGGCACAGATTGCTTTTCCCTGCTTTATTGAGTCTTTGATATCCCTCACCAGATTGCCGACAAACTCGTCATCAATTTTCTGCTCTTTGACCGTCAGTTTACAAATTGCAGCAAAATTTTTCAGGATCTGTTCTCCGAACTGAGTATGAATGACTTCGGGATGAAACTGCACACAGTAAATTTTTCTCAAAGGATCTGACATCGAAGCGCAGTGGACGGTATCGGTT
>CAZAJT010000063.1:0-4432 GCA_964485585.1 uncultured Gammaproteobacteria bacterium | reverse complement strand
AGATCTTCATGACAATCTTCCGCACTCCCGGGGTGAGTGTATAATTTCTCCTTGACAAAGTATTCAATTTATTTCACACTGAGATTAAAGCTAATATGTATAAGTGCGTATGGAGCCGATTTTTGTCGGTATTTTTTTGTTTAATAGTACTTTCTTCATTGATCAATCCTTCTTTAGTGAGCGCTCATTGTCATGGTTTGACCGATTCTACCGGTGATTCTGGTTCTTCATCATTTTCATTTACCGATATTGTTTCAAGCGAGCTTTCTAACGAGGGTGACAGTATAGGTGTAAGAATTACCACAGCAGGAAATATTCCTAACGGCTTTGGTAAAACCGGTATTATGGTATTTGGTGTGATTTTTCCGCATAGTCTTCTTTCTCAAAATCCCTCTGATACCGGGATCAATTTTATTACCGTACATTGGAAGGAAGACGGAAGTGGATGGGAAGGCAGTCGATTTATTTATACCGATACAATAACCAGTAAGCCCTGGGATGCGTCAATAGTAATTGATGGCACAACAGCTTTTTTTAAAATTCCCAAGAGTCTTATTGGAAAAGGCAAACTTGCCTATCAGGTTAGTATCGGTCTTATTTCCTCGGAAGGAGAAACAAGCGATACGTTGCCTAACAATTCCTTAAGTGATTGCTATATTGAACAAACAGTTCCACCGACAAGTACTTCTCAAACAACGACCATTATTTCACCGGTGCTACCACAGAACATACCAGAAGAAGGGTTAAGAAAAGAAGGTAATAAAATTATCGAAAAACCCGGAGTTGTCCGCACAACCAATATTGATGTCGGACAGAGTTTAGTGCTAGCGGAGTCGTCACCTCTGCCTTCGCGTTTACCAAAAAAAATAGTATCTCCGGTCCAAGATATTCAAACCGGAAAACCGCCAGAAATCCTTGTCGGATTACTGACGATTTTGCTTGTCGGAGCAGGTGTAATAGGGGGAGTGTATGTGGCGCTTGGCAAAAAGCTCGATAATCGACTGGTAAACAGTTGCACTTATTTATTACTTCAAATTGAAGAGTTAAAAAAGAAAATAGCGTCACTGAAAGATGAAATAAATAACCTTAAAAATAAAGCAAACAGTGCAATAGCCGCTATGGATAAAGCAAAAGAAAAAGCGCAGCAAGCAAAACAGGCAGTGCAAAAACATAGTAAAGGCGGCCGTCCCAAGTCCCGGTCGTATATTGAATCTGAAGGAAGAAGAATCCACGCTGAAGATATTGGCAGTATTGATCCGCAGGATGGTTATGATCGAAAAACAAAAGAACTAGAGGAAAAAAAAGCTCAAGCAGAAGCAGATGCTCAAGAGGCAGAACGTATTGCAAATGAAGCGGCGTCTGAACTTAAGCAATCAGAAACCGAATTGGAGCAAAGTGAAAAAACGCTGGAAGAGCTTGAAAAAGCCCTTGCTCTCTGTAAAAAAAAGGTAGCTGAAGCAGAAAAAATTGCAAAAGAATCAGAGGCGATTGCAAAAGGAGGACATACGGTTGTTCAGGAAGAATACGTTTCCTCCCCAGGCGCAGATGATGACGGCAAGCCGTCAGGATCTTGTAAAAACGGGGAAAGAAAAGAAGGCAAAATATACAATCGCAGCTTCTTGGTTTTGGATCAAGCGAAAGAAGCGAAATTCACCGTTGACAGAGCGCTCCAAGAAACAGGAGCAGAGGCAGAAGCGTTTGGACGGGCTTTGAAAGTACTGAAATTAATACTGCAGGGACTAGGACTTGCAAGCGGTAAGATCGGCGTAGACAGCATTTTTACAGCCCCCATTGCGCTAATCAATATGGCGCTCGGCCCCGGGGGAGATGCAGCGCTCATCGTTTCAAAAATACCAAAAAAACTTCGTATTGTTGAGATAATTATTCCCGCATGGAGGATTATCACCACTTGTCAAAAAGTCTTCTTATGTGAAAATGAACATTGGGTCGAACACGTCGTATGTTTAGGAAAAGTTCAGGTAAAAGAAGACGTGAAACTTGATTTAACAGAAATTGGTAGAATGTTACTTGTGGAAGATTTACCAAAGTTCCTTAAAGAAGAAATGCGAAGATTTGCCGATCCGGCCGAAATAGAAAATAATCCCTGTTGATATTGAAAAGTGAAGGAGGTGATACGTCTATGTTAGAAAGAAAAACAGCAATATTTGTTCTTATCGCGTTATTCATTGGTGTAGGTATCGGGTATATTTTAGGTTGGTATTATAGTCCAATAGCAGCCAATCAGAATGTCAGTAATAAAACGACCGGCGAAGTTACTACCATCGTGCCAACGAGCACTGTAAGCAAACTTGATGGTATTGTAATGTCCGATTCGGGGAACATACTTATTTCGGTACCAAGACCAGGAGATACTATTACGACACCGCTTATGATTAACGGTCTTGCTAGATCGTTTGAAAACAGAGTACAGATAAGACTGAAAAACAAAGATGGAGTTGAGGTGCGAAAGACATCATTTACCGCAAAAAAAGGTGAAGTTGGAACGCATATTGCGCTTTCGATTGATCTTACTTTTGCGCAACCAACAGTGCCGCAGGATGGAACGCTTGAAGTGTTCACCATCGCACCAAGAGACGGAAGTGAGGTGGATAAGGTTATTATTCCGATTAAATTTGCAGCTCATGGTGGGAGCGGATTATAGATACTTTTTAAGTATTTTGGACCGCTAGCAACCATTGAGTATTTTCTGGTTTCTGTACGTCATGTCCAACTTCACTGCGGATTTTGCCAAAATCGACATGGTACTTATCTTTCAATGAAGTAATTTCTTCCAAAACAAGATTATTTGCCCACTGTTCAAAGCCGGGTTTTGACAATGTGGTTAGTCCATCCCTTTCTGAATACCAGATTGAGTCGGTTGAGCTCTTTCGAGAACTCAAACTAAGTACATCCTCGACGTTAATGAGCTCACCATTAGAATTTTTCCTACCCATGTTATCTGATGTATGATTTATGATTTGAGGAAGAGATAAATCGTTAATTGTAGAAACTGGCAGCGCTGAAATACCAAGTATTCTGTTGAGAGGTGCAATATTTTCAAACACATCCATCCTTACGCCGGCTTTTATTGCCAGCAGCCGTCCCAACGCGTCGGTACGAAGGTAATGATCCGGCGTGATAATTTTGCCAATATCGTGAAGTAATCCAAGCGCTTCTGCTTCGTTCGGATCGGCTTCTGTTGAAGCTATACTCTCCGCAATTTTTCGGGCATACTGGGATGTGATTAGGAGGTGTTCCCAGTAGCTGGGACGTATTTTATGGTGAACATGCGGAGCAACACTTATAAAAAACTGTCTTACTCTTTGTACGTCATCTTCATTCCATGGTCGGTTTTCACAAAGCGCAGTACTTTTAAATTCTGTTTTCGCTATCTCAAGTATTTTTGATCCTCGTTCACTAATATCCAAAGCTTCAGTCTGTCTTAAGAATTCAGATGGTTCCATAGTTCATTCATTTTAGCAGAATACAAAATGATACAATTACTTTTGTGATGATTACAAAAGCAAAACCATTTACTGTCGAGGAGATTGAGCGACTGCGAGAAGTATTCGATGTTTATATTAAAACGGTTATTGATATTGGACAGGAGATCTGTTCTGCCGGTATGGATCGTCACTACGAGGGAGAAGAATTATTGCTTCAACAGGGATCATTGCAATCAGATATTTGGGGAGGTGGTATTGATTTAGAAACAAAAATGATTGATTTTAATTCTTTCATCAACATCCGTCCCATACAAAACAATCCCAGTAATGAAATTCTCGACCCTAAGCTCCGGAAGCAGTACCAAGAGTTAACGAAATTCTTTTTCAGAAAATTATATGAATGAGCAAAAGGTTGTTTTAGAATTACTCGCGATGGATCTCAGAAGAGTAGCACTCGGTATACAAAGAGGTTCATTTGCTATGGCAAAGCGATTCGCTGATGAAGCATTAAAAAGAAAACAAGAGATTGATGAACAAAGGCTTGATCCCTATATGGTAAAACTGTTAAACTCTTTTGATAACAATATTGTTCATCTGGAAAAAGATCGAGTAGGCGAAGATGCGCTTATGCTGAGTGTTCTTATACAAAACTATGCTCTTGCGAGATGTAGATGACATTGGTTTCGAGTTGACAAGATGGAAAGAATCTGCATAAAATGAACTATATTCCTTATGGTAACGAAGATTCTCTTTGGAGTGCTGATTCTTGCAGTGATCACTACTGGAGTATTGTTTTATATTCTCCAGTTCACAGTGTCGAAAACTCCTGTAAAAGTAGCTCCGGCCATCCAATCAACCCCAACCCCAGAAGTCATACCGGTACAACAAAAGAATCCATTCACCGCTGATACTGCAAATCCGTTTGCTACCACCAGTGGTACTGCGAATCCATTTGAGGTGAGTCCGACAAAAGCACAAGAATATAC
>CAZAJT010000062.1:0-4439 GCA_964485585.1 uncultured Gammaproteobacteria bacterium | reverse complement strand
AACGAAGTGCGGCGAGAAATCTCGGTTAAAAGAGATTTCTCACTGCGCTAACGCTCCGTTCGCAATGACAGGGGGAGGTTTTGATATAAGTTCTAGTTAAAATGGTCAAGTGATAAAGTAGTGTATAATAATCAAACTTAATAACCATTTTAACCAGTTAAACTAATTTAACTAATTTAACAAAATCATGTTAGTAAAACCGCGTGCTGGACAAGCAGCGCGAATAAAAGTAATCGGCGTTGGTGGTGGAGGAGGGAACGCTCTCTCATCGATGATCAGCGAGGGAGGTATCCCGGGAGTTGAGTTTATCGCCGTTAATACCGATGCGCAAGCGCTTCTTAACAACAAAGCTGATATTAAAATCCAGATTGGTGAGACCCTAACAAAAGGATTAGGATCGGGCGGTAATCCGGAAATTGGCGAACATGCCGCAGAGGAATCCCGTGAACAGCTGAAGGAGGAAATAGATGGAGCCGACATGGTATTTATCACTGCGGGTGAGGGAGGAGGCACTGGCACTGGCGCATCGCCAATAGTGGCTGAGGTTGCAAAAGAGACCGGCGCACTTACCGTCGCTGTAGTAACGCGACCGTTTGATTTTGAGGGTTCTAAACGCAAGATTGCTGCGGAAGACGGAATCCAACATCTCAAAGACGCGGTTGATACGCTCATTGTTGTCCCAAATCAAAAGGTATTGCAGATTATTGATAAAAAGACACCAATTCTTGATGCATTTAAGAAGATTGATTCGGTATTGCATCAAGGGGTAAAAGGTATTGCAGAGCTTATTACATTGCCGGGCTTGGTGAACGTCGACTTTGCTGATGTTCGTACCGTGATGAGCAACGCTGGCACAGCACTTATGGGTATGGGGGTCGCAAGCGGAGAAAAACGGGCTATCAGCGCTATAAAACAAGCGATATCGTCGCCGCTTTTGGACGTATCGATTGAAGGTGCGCGTGGTATTCTTTTCAACATTGTTGGCGGTCCTGATCTTTCGATGACCGAGATTGATGAGGCGGCTTCAATCATCCAGAAAACTGCAGATCCTGAGGCTGATATCATCTTCGGCGCCGCAATTGACGATAAGATGATCGATCAGATAAAAATCACGATTATTGCGACAAAATTTGATGAAAACAAACTGAGGCTTTTCAAATTTCAGCGCGAACCCAAACAAGAACCGATTGTAACAATTGTTGCCGATGAGCTTGTTTCCACGCAGCGAGGTGAGTCCGCTTCGACTCGACAAGGCGAGGTCGATGTTAGAGAAAAAAAAGAACCGCAGAAAATAGCAGATGAATTCGACGAGACAGACTTTCTTGATGACGACAATGAATTCGATATCCCTGCATACCTTCGGAAAAAATAATTCTTACGCAGCAAGTCTCCCGTACTTATTTTCTAACACTTCAAATCCATATTCATAAATATAGTCGAATCCAACTCTTTGATATCTTTTTAGATTTCGTTGAGTAAGTTTTTTCATTTGAATACGAGCTGGACTTTCGAGCATTTCCAGTAGACGCAATGCGGGATCAAGTTCATAATCGAGACTTGCCTCAGCAAGTCGCACCATATCAGAAGGAGGCGTATGAAAACCAAGTGCCTGCCAATCGTAATGCTGATCGGATATTACATTATTTCCATCCGATTTATCTAGATAGTTCATGAAGAGGGAACTTATATCTAATTTATGCCTGTATTGATTGTGAGCTCGTTGATATCGGGTTCGAACTTCTCCATCAGGTATTGATTCAAGTAACCTTAGAACAACTTTATCCTCTTTTCTTTTATAGAAATCTTCAAGTCGCACTCGATCAGGATGAGCACGTGAAAGATCCTGAATCCTCCAACCAATTTCTCCTGCATCATGAATAAAAATCTGATCCTGCACAGTCTGTAGATTGAGTACTCTCACCAGCTCACGATAGTGTGAACTTCTATTGATTCTTCTTAACTCGTCGGTCATTCTACCAATATGGTAGAGATTGTTATCCTGGAAATGAGGATTTTTCGGGCCATAAGGTTGATGGTTTCCTCTTTTTACCATCGCCATCATTGTAAGAAAGAACATGAAATCACGCTCAGAGATACCAGTAGAAGGATGCCATAATTCTTGCGCACTTATGCCGGTAAGTGTTTTGGGTAGATGAAGCTTGCCTTGAACTATAGTTAATCCAGACTCAAATTGCTCCCTCTTAGAAGGGTATTGCTGAAGCATAACGGGAGAACGTAACGGCTCAGCTTCTACAGTCATAGCCTATAGTATAACATATTATCCTGCATATTGCTAGTAGTGCTTATTTTTACTATAATCATACTCAAATGTTCAAACCTGTCAACGGCAATCCGGACTTCCCACAGATGGAGAGAGATTGGCTGCAACGCTGGGTTAAATCAGGGATAATAGAGAAGTATCTACGAAAAAACACAACCTCTCATGACCGTTTCTCTTTTCTGGACGGTCCAATTACAGCAAATAATCCTATGGGAGTGCACCATGCATGGGGGAGAACCTATAAGGATCTCTGGCAGAAATTCCATAATTTACTCGGCTATAGGCAACGGTTTCAGAATGGATTTGATTGTCAAGGACTGTGGGTTGAGGTGGAGGTTGAGAAAGAGTTGGGACTCAAAAGTAAGAAAGAAATAGAAAACCTTGTTCCCGGAGACAAAAAAGCATCAATTGCAAAGTTTGTTGATTTATGTAAACAGCGGGTATACAAATACTCGGCGATTCAATCAGACCAATCCAAACGGCTCGGCTACTTTATGGATTGGGATCATTCCTATTTCACGATGAGTCCGGAAAACAACTACATGATCTGGCACTTTTTAAAGAAATGCTATGAGAACGGTTGGATATATAAAGGGCACGAATCAGTGCCGTGGTGTCCCCGGTGTGAAACTGCCATATCTCAGCATGAGATGCTGACAGAAGATTATAAAGAAGTAACCCATGAATCCATCCATTTTGAATTGCCAATCGAAGGAAGGAATAGAGAGTTTTTACTTGTATGGACAACAACTCCTTGGACTATTCCCGCCAATATTGCAGTAGCAGTTGACGAGAATCTTGAGTACTCGCTTGTTGAAGGAAGGACGGGCGACTTTTTCTGGGTCGCGAAAGATCTGGTGGAGACAGTTTTTAAAGGCGAGTACAAAAAAATTGGAAAGACAGTTCGCGGTAGCAAGCTCGTTGGGCTCAAGTATCGAGGGCCATTTGATCATCTGGATGCTGTCGCAGCAGTTGCAAGGAAAAATCCAGATACGTTTCATAGAGTGGTTGCAACTGATGAAGCAATTCTTCCTATTACTGTTACCGAAGGAACTGGTCTCGTGCATACTGCGGTAAGCGCAGGTACAGAAGACTTTCAACTTGGGAAAAAATATGGCTTGCCCATGATACCAGTGATCGCCGACAACGCCGATTATTTATCTGGACTGGGAGAGCTCTCTGGAAAAAATGCAAAAAAACACCCAAAACTTATTTTTGACTACTTACTTGATCGTGAAAAAAACAACAAAGAGGATTGGGTATTTAGGATTGAAAATTACACACATCGATACCCCGCATGTTGGCGTTGCAAAACAGAACTCGTGTGGAAGGTTGCGGATGAATGGTATATCGCGATGGACAAAAAGAGTTCAGCGAAAAAGAGTAAGACGTTAAGGGAGAGGATGATCGAGGTAGCAAAGAGTATACGGTGGATTCCGGAGTTTGGGCTTGATCGTGAATTAGATTGGTTAAAAAATATGCATGACTGGCTCATTAGTAAGAAAAATAGATATTGGGGATTGGCATTGCCCATTTATGAATGCAGGAAATGTGGGTACTTTGAAGTAATAGGTGGAATAGAGGAACTGAGACAGAGAGCGGTTGAAGGATGGGATGAGTTTGAGGGAAAATCTCCTCATAAGCCATATGTCGACGAAGTAAGGATCAAGTGTACACAATGTGGAGAAATAGTTTCTCGAATTGACGACGTTGGGAATCCATGGCTTGATGCCGGCATTGTTCCGTTTTCAACCCTCATTGATCCAAAGACAAAACAAATAAGTTATCTTACTGACAAAAAATACTTTCACGAATGGTTTCCCGCAGATTTTATTACCGAGTCCTTTCCCGGACAATTCAAAAACTGGTTTTATGCATTGATTGCAATGGCGACAGTACTTGAAGATGTGAATCCTTACCAGACGGTTCTTGGTTTTGCCACCCTGCTGGGAGAAGATGGAAGACCGATGCATAAAAGTTGGGGGAATGCGATTGAGTTTAACGAAGGCGCAGATAAGATCGGCGTTGATGTGATGCGGTGGATGTATGCTCGGCAGAATCCAACAGATAATATGTTATTTGGGTATAAAAAGGCCGATGAAGTACGCAGGCAGTTTTATCTCATATTATGGAACTCGTATAAGTTTTTTGTGGAATA
>CAZAJT010000061.1:0-5009 GCA_964485585.1 uncultured Gammaproteobacteria bacterium | reverse complement strand
GCAAAAGCTACAATATTGGCACAAAACAAACAAAAGGAAGATATATTCTCCACCTCAATTCAGATATGACATTTATTAATTCTACCCTCCTTGATAATCTTGTTCATTATATGGATACTCGCCCTACCGTAGGAATTGCTGGATCTAAGCTTTTGAAACTAAACGGCGAGTTGGATCTTCCGTGCAAACGTTCTTTTCCTACTATTTTGAACATATTTTTTCAAACATTAGGATTATCTCGATTATTCCCACAAAATAAGATATTCGGCAAGTACTATTTAACATACCTCGACGAAAATAAGATACACGAAGTGGATTGTCTTATGGGAGCGTTTATGATGATTCGCCGTGATGTAATCAATACTGTTGGTTTACTCGATGAGCAATTTTTCATCTATGGTGAAGACATTGATTATTGCTTGCGGGCAAAGAAGGCTGGTTGGAGCATTGTATATTACCCGAAAATAATAGCCCAACATCACCATGGAGGCACTACCCATCAAGCCCACTGGAAACATATTGTAAGATTTCATACCGCAATGTTTCAATATTACCGAAAACATTACTGGAACAAAAAATCATTACTCATACATATAATGGTACTATTTGGAATTGGCATCAGATTTCTTGGAGTGATGATGATCAATGTACTTGTAATTTATAGGGATTACTTTAGAATGAAATTGATATGGAAAGAAAACGTCAGAAAGGGTTCACGCTCCTCGAGCTTATGATTGCTATCGTGATACTCGGCGTATTAACGGCGCTCATTTCTGGCCAATTCTTTGGATCACTAAAAAAAGGAAGGGATGCTCGGCGAAAAGGCGATCTTGAGCAGACACAGCGCGCACTTGAAGCATACTACGAGGATAACAAAAGATATCCTTCCGCAATAACCTCTGGTTCATCACTTTGTCACCCCAGTGGATGCAGCACAAAAAATTATATGCAAAAAGTTCCAACAGATCTAAGCAGCGGTTCTGGACGAAGTTATAAATATTGTGTAGATACCAACGGCACCCAATATCAACTCTACGCATCGCTTGAAAATACCGATGACACAAAGGCAATTATTACCCCTGCGCCTATGGCAGGATGTACTATGACATGTTACTCTTCATCCTGTAACTATGGCATCGCGAGTTCAAATACAACGCCATAGGAGTTATGAGTTTTTAAGTTCAGGGTTCTAAACATTTACAACAGTTCCTTTTTTGCTTCTTCATTATAAGGATTAATCTTCTCGAGTATAAACTGGAAAATCTTTTTTGCCTCTTCTTTTTGCCCATACTTTTTAAGTAACTGCCCTTTCAAATAATAGCCGTCTTCAAAATTACGTTTCAATACCACTGCATCGTTAATAGCTCCAAGCGATTTATTCTGCAACATCGACTTCTTTTTCAAATCCTTTTCTTCATCCTGCTGTAAAGAGTAATACAGTGCGAGACTATAGGGGACTTTAGGATCAGTAGGAGCAAGTGCAGACGCATCCAGTAGTGCTGATACTCCTTTATCTAAGTACTGCCTATCGAGTGTAGCCTGATAGAACAAATAGTAATTTTTAGCCCGTGTCTTCAAATACATGACATTCTTTGGTGAAGCCTGCAATGACCAATCATTATAAGCTCTGGAAAGATCCATGAGCGTTCTACCAGCCTCTTTTTCTTTCTGGTAGTAAGCAAGATAGGATAGGTTTGCTAACGCATAGGAAAGTTTATCTTCAAATACGTGTTCATAGTGGAGACGAAGCGCGGTGCGTAAAAGATTTGATGCTTCGCTGTATTCTCCAATCCTCGTTTGAGAGTCGGCTTTGGCATAATAGAGGTCGGCAACATAATACTTTACCAGGCTAAAACTGAGAAATATAAAAAGCGCGATGAGAAATCCGGCAAACAAGTTTCGGATTATATTGTTGGGAATGGTAATTGTAAATAGTTCCTTCTGCCTTGCTTGTTGAAACAGCCTAAACCCAATAACACTCGCGGCAAGTATATAAAAATATAGATTAACAACCGTGGTGGAGAAACCAAAGAAGTTTGTTATAAGTATAGAAATATAAGAACAGAGGAGGGAGGTAATTAGTAATATTTTCCTCTTTTGCTTCAAAGGGGCCTGAACTGAATAGTTCAAGACAGTTTTCCAACCAAGATAAATAATTATTAACACCATTGCTAGATAAGTGAGGAGTCCGATGGTGCCTGTTGTTGCAAAATAATTAAGATATTCATTATGTGCTTTGTTATAAATATAGTCCCACTCTGAAGTATTGTTATGTTCAACGGGGCGCTTGAAGTAATATGCATAAGCAAATGTTTCAACACCGGATCCTACGAGCGGATATGCTTTACCAATGTCTACTGCACCTTTCCAGACAATCTTTCTGATATCAAATGAGTCAGTTACATTGTTTATTACAGAGTAGGTATCGGTCGACCCAGCTCGTGTCTGGTTTGTGGTAGTTTTACGACCGGTTATGGATTCTATCTGCCGATCAATGCGATCAATACCAGTTCGAAATATCAGCATTAATACCAAGAAGCCAACGCTTAAAAGCATAATTTTCCTTGCTAGTGGCATAAAATTGTTTTTGTTCATATTCCAGAGACACAATAGAAATACGATAAACCCAACCGCGGTAGCGAGTAAAGCAGCGTCTGAACGAGTAAACAAAATTGCGGCAAAATTTAATAAAACATAGGCGAAATAAAAAAATGCAGGAACATCACGCGGGTTATGCCGTGTGGTAAATAAAAAGAACAGACCGATGAAAAAATTAACTGATAGGTATGCTCCCAGCCAGTTGGGTTGACCAAGTGTGGAAAACATTCTCTCAGCCGGCCTGAACTGATCCGTCCAACACGTATTGGTAAATTCTCCGGTGAATACATAGCAGGAAAGATCATGTCCAAATTTTCCTGGAATTCCCCATAGTATTACTAGGAGGGAAGATAGAATAGATACCCATAACAAGCTTAAAAGAAACTCTTCGGTAAAACTGTCGAGAAAAATATAAAACAACGTAAGATAAGCAATGATTGAGAGAAGACTTCCGTTGAATCTTCCGTAATATCCAAACAAAGAAGTGTGAACATCTATTGAATAGACTGTCGCAATGATCTGCGAGATAAGAAAAATCAGGAAAGGAATTACAATAATACTTTTGATAAAGGATAATGAATTCGTCTGAATCTTATTCAATAACCATAAAAAAGCTATGAGGATAGTTACTGCATAGATGAAGATTACTTTATTAAACTCAAACAACTCGGAAGTATAGGGAGAAATAATAAGTGGAGTGAGGAAAAAAAGGATATAATAGAGAGAGCGAATTGCTTTTATCATTCATTAGTGTTAATTCGTTAATTGGTTACTTGGTTAGTTAGCTCTAAGTAACAAAGTAACCAAATAACCAACTAACTTTTATTCTATGTCTAATTTTATCGAACTATTCAAAAAAATCCACATACCTTTTTTTTCATCTTTCAGTATATATTTCGATCTCGGTACTTCAACAACTCGAATTGCCATTAAGGATAAGGGCATCGTGCTACGCGAACCAACCTATCTTGGATATAACTCCCGAATTCGTGAGTATATTTTTTTTGGCAAGGAGGCAAAAACAATTTTAGGGAAGACTCCTGAATTTATTCAAATATCACGACCCATGGTAAACGGTATCCTCTCAGATTTCGATGCGCAGGTTGCCCTCATTGATTTTTTTGTCAAAAAATCTGTGTATCCATACTTTAGCAAAAACAAATTACTGAAACCTCCCTTGCGAGGAGTGTCCATCATACCACCAATTGCAACAGAGATTGAATACAAAGCAGTCGAGGAGGCGTTGGAGAAAGCAGGATGTTCGACCGTGTATCTTATTGAAAAGCCGCTCGCTACCACTGCTGGCTGCGGCTTTGATATCTTTTCTCACCAGCCGCATTTCGTAGTAGATCTCGGAGGAGGACTCTTTGAACTAAGTATTGTTTCAGGCGGAGGTATAGTGGTACAAAAAACACTGAAGAATGCAGGAGACCACATGAACAAACTTATTGCAAATTATGCGTATCTCAAACACGGTATTATTCTCGGCGAAAAGAGTTGCGAAGAGCTTAAGACCAATTTACTGCAATTTACCGGGGAGGAAAAAAGTGCAACAGTACGGGGAAAATCTTTAGAAACCGGTCTGCCAAAATCTATACGAATGAAGAGCTTAGATGTTAAGGAAGCGCTCTTAACTTCATTTAACCAAATTCTCGATGCGGTGAAGGAGCTCATTGAAGTATCACCGCCTGAAATTGCTGATGAAATATTTAAAAACGGCGTAACATTTACCGGTATGATGGCAGCGACGCCAGGTATCAATGAGTTTTTTGCTCAAGAACTGAAGATACCAGTACATATCGCCAATAATTATGCTGATGCCACGATTCATGGTCTAATGATTCTTGATAAAAGTCCTGAAAACTTTTTTAAGTTGTTTGGGTATAAATAGAGAGTAGATTCTGCACCAAAACATGTGTTGATTTATCCTCAGTATTCTTATACAATATAATTCCTTCATATAAATGTATGAAGAGCACGTTGAAAATTAATTTAGTCTAATATTCGGGTTAGGTTATTTTTTTTAAGAGTTTGATCCTGGCTCAGGATAAACGCTAGCGGTGTGCCTAAGATATGCAAGTCGAGCGTGGCTTGTGCGCTGCACAAGAGACGATAGACAGTTGGACGATAGTTAATCTATCGACTAAAGGACTATTGACTCTCGCGCAGTGTGCGAGTCTAGCGGCGGACGGCTGAGTAATATACAGGTATCTGCCTCTTTCTGGAGGATAGCTCGCCGAAAGGCGGGATAATACTCCATAGTGTCCGACGTAACGTCGGACTAAAGGACGTAACTGTTCGGAGAGAGATGAACCTGTATCCTATCAGGTAGTTGGTGGGGTAATAGCCTACCAAGCCAATGACGGGTAGCTGGTCTGAGAGGATGTCCAGCCAGAGGGGCACTGAGACAC
>CAZAJT010000060.1:0-5027 GCA_964485585.1 uncultured Gammaproteobacteria bacterium | reverse complement strand
TTTAACCGAGATTTCTCGCCGCACTTCGTTTGGCTCGAAATGACAATCTAGAGTCGTAGGTTATGTAATAAGTTCTAGATTCTAGATACTTAATACTTGATACTAAATACTATTTCCTCCAATCCCCCGCCGTATAGCGATTGCGTGCATGGATATGCCAATCATGCGGACTGGACGTTTGGATCTCCTTCCAAAGCTGTTTCGCAGTTTTTGTATAAAGTTTTTTATAGGTCACGTGCTTTCGCATATCGTTCCACACCGCTCGTAGCGTATGCCCCTGCGCCTCCTGTTCCTTAAGCTCCAAATCAACATCAAGATTGTCGGCATCTTTTACAATCTTCGCCTCAATACATGCTCGCTTCTCATATTCCCTCCATATTTCAAACCAATCACTCAAAACAGTACCCTTCAACATATCTTCAACCGCCATCTCCTCTTCCCGCTGACTATATTGACGCGCAACATAATCTGCGTCACCAGTACGACTTTCTCCAAGATCGTGAATGATCGCCATCGTGATCAGTTTTTCAATATTGGGTACTTTCTCGTGTTTGGCAATAATCAATGCGATCCAAATAACGCGGAAGGTGTGCTCTGAGATATTCTGAAACTGTGGATTCAAAAACTGCACCCACTTGCGCTGCAAGAATCGCAGTGTCCCAATCTCATATAAGAATTCCAAGTCACGCTTTATATTCATGTTGTTAGTTAAACTTACTTAACATTCCCCAAATCCACCATCTCAAAATCCCCGTCGTCTTGAAAGTTAATGCCGTAAATGGGTAGCCCCTTCGCTAAGTGCTTCATTGTTTCAAACAGATGAATATCGGTAATTTCCGATAATACAGTATACAAATAGTCAGCATCGCATCCTTCAATTATCTCAACCGCCCGATTTTTAATCAATTTTTCCACCAACGCTTTGTGCCTTTCGTTCACCAATGATGAGTGAAAAACAAACACTTGCACGTTTTTCACTCCTCCTTCTGTTTGCATGCGACACTGTGTTTGTACGCTATGAGAGCCGGTAATGACAAGAACGGCACTTTCTCCATGGTCTTCTTGCAATCTCGTTTCATGAGCGCCGTTCTTTTTTGCCTGTTGGAGATACCTATTGAGAAACGCAGCGAATTCTTTGGTCGTGCGATATCGTTCAAACTCAGAAGTAATCAATCGTATATGTCCACACCCACCTGCAGGTACCGACGGATCTGCGTGGGAATCCGTATGAAAATTGAATTGCTGGATACCACCAACTGTTTCCACGATCGTATCTGCGGTTTTTTGTAAGTCAACGGTGAAGCCATATGTTTGACCGGCTGCAGCGACGATCCCGATCTCTCCGGCGTCTGCCCCGGGAATCGCAAGCGCCGGAAGATCGCTGCTATTTTCATACCGTCCATCAATGCATCTGCTTTGAAATTTTTTCTCCGGATCAACTTCGTATCGATTCTCCGTCACTAACTCATACACTTGTTCTTTGGTAAAAATTATTTTTTCCATAAGTAGATATTATATCCCTTTACCCTTTGCCTTGCTATAATAAAATAATGCTTCCGCTATACATATTCGATCCGACAATTCGCGACCACTTAAGTAAAGTGCGGGGAATAGGAAGATATCTGCAGCTCCTGCATGATGCCTTTCCTGAAGAAATTATCTTCACCGGCACGCTCGCTATGGTACCGATAAATAGCATATTTGTCAACCCTTTTTTCGATCTGTTCAAACCACCCCTCCTCATGAAACGTATAGCGCGCAGACAGATTGCAGTGATCCACGATTTGATTCCACTAAAATATTCTGATCATTTTGAATCGGGAGTAAAAGGAAAGATAAATATCGCGATGAATAATCTCGCACTAAAAAACTACGATCTCATTCTCACTGATTCACACGCGAGTAAAAAAGATGTCATTACTCTGTTGAAAATTCCTGAAGAAAAAATCATCGTCATCTCCCCCGCTCTCAAACCCATCTTCTTCCAACATCTAACATCCAAGATCCAAGATCTAAGATCTAAGATCCAAGATCCCTACTTTATCTACGTCGGCGACGCAACGTGGAATAAAAATCTTGTCAATATCGCAAAAGCACTCCGCATAATCAACGCTAACTGCGTTTTCGTCGGCAACGTCTTTACGCAACCATCAACACTCAGACATCCGTGGCAGCGGGAATTGCTTCAATTTACTGCTCTGGTAAAACTAGACAATCGCTTCATATTTCCGGGATTTGTGAAAGATGAAGAACTCATATATTACTATAAAAATGCTATTGCAAATCTTCTCGTCTCCCGCGATGAAGGCTTTGGATTTTCCTATTTTGAAGCCGCTTCCCAAAAAACTCCCTCAATCCTGGCCGATCGCCCCATCTTCCATGAAACTGCTGCAAACACTGCATTGTTTGTTGATCCGGAAGATCCCTCAGCTATTGCAAAAGCAATGGAGCAGATGCTCTCAGACAAAAAACTACGGGATAGGCTTGGTAACAACGCTTACGAGCGCACTCAAAAATTCAATGTAAAAACATTCAGAGAAGATTTTATGAAAGCCCTGGAACAAATTGGTTCTGAGTTCCCAACTTCGCCAAGGCTTCGCTTAGCGAGCTGAGTTGGGAGTTCGTTGTCATTCCGAGCCCCGATTCAATCGGGGTCGAGGAATCTCTCGCGCATGCGAGTACCGGCATTCGCCGAGTCTGACTCGGCATTCGCCGGAGATTCTTCTCCCGCCAAGGCGGGGTCAGAATGACATCTTGCCAAACACAAACATATCACTATGGACTTACTACTATACATTGCAATTTCAGCAGTCTACATCATGGTCGTTCACTTTGCCATCGGCATAAAAAAGCAGTTCAATCTATTACTCATGGGTGGGTTTTTTGTCCTCGGCGCTGCAATGGGCTGGTGGATGCATTCCTATGAAACCGGCCTTGTCCTCGCAGTGATTCTTTCGCTGATATTTTGGTAGATAGTATATGGTATTTAGAATTTAGTATTTAAGAAATACATTTCAAAAGCGACTTCTCCTAAATACTAGATACTATCTACTAAATACCCGCTTACTATTCTCCATCGTAATCTCCGTCAGTTTGTCAAACGGAACTTTGAGAATCTCTGCAATAAACTCAGCAATCAGCACTAAATTCTTCGGCTCATTCGGGAATCTCTTCTGCGACCGCAGTGGTTCGGGAAGCAAGAATGGCGCGTCAGTTTCAAGCACGAGTTTGTCAAGCGGCACTTTTTTGACAAACTCCTGTTTCTCCGGAGTATAGGTAATATCACCATCAATGCCAATATAAATATCATGCTCTCTCGCAAATGCCAATAATTCTTCATCTGGCTCGCAGCAATGAAATACGGTTTTTCCTCGCAACCGATCATCCCAACATTCCCCTAGCGCGGCATACAAATCCTGTTTTGCTTCTCTATTGTGAAGAATGAGACTCTTATCATATTGTAAGGCCAAATCAATTTGCCTCATTAATAGTTCTTTCTGTAACTCAATAAACTTTTCATCAACGCTGTAAGGTTTGTATTTTGTGGTGCGATAGGGATGCCGATCCACCCCCACCTCCCCCACCGCCACAACTTTGTCACGCTTCAATAATTGTTCTATCTCTATTAATGAAGAATCAATTTTCTCTCCAAACTCATAGTTCATAACGCCAAACTTATACACATGATGTGGATGAATCCCGACCGCCGCATATGCATTTTCGTACTGATTTGCTATGTCAACTGCCCTCTGCGAGCTTTCGACATCAGTTCCCGGTACGAGAATATGCGTTACTCCCTGTACAAGTGCATCACCAACAACGGCATCAACTTTCCCTTGGAACCTTGAAAAATTAAGATGACAGTGAGTGTCAAACATATCTCAAATCTTAAATCTCAAATCGCAAATCTGCAACTTAAATCTAAAATTTTACTATACCACGACTTTCGCGGTTGTCATCCTGAGGGAGCGTAAGCGACCGAAGGATCTCTCGCGCATGCGAGTACCGTCATACGTCGGAGATTCTTCCCCCGCCCAGAGGCGGGGTCAGAATGACAAGGTGCGAAACTTGTGTATACATTTGAGATTTGACATTACTAATGTGTGTTATACTAAAATCATGACCATCTTCATCGGAGCCGACCACCGCGGCTTCGAGATGAAAAATAAACTCATCGAATACCTGCAAGATAAAAATATACGCGTTGAAGATCTCGGCAGTTACGAGTATCAGGCAGAAGACGACTATATTGACTTTGCGCAAAAAGTGGCAAAAGCTATTCTTCAGCACCCGGAAGAGTTTTTAGGAATTGTCGTCTGCGGTTCGGGAGTTGGTGTTGCAATTGCGGCAAATCGTTTCAAAAGAATACGATGCGGCATAGGGTTTGATAATCATCAGGTACAACACATGCGGGAAAATGATCATGCCAATGTCCTTTCCATTCCTTCAGACTACGTTGATTTTGAAAAAGCAAAAGAGTTCGTCGATACTTTTCTGGAATCAAAACCAAAAACTGAGGAAAAATATCTCCGCCGCCTCCGCAAGCTAGATGCGTGATCTCAATTTATCCCCTCTTCTTAAGAGGGGGAAACGTTGTCATCCTGACCCCGCCAAAGGCGGGGGAAGGATCTCCCGCGAAGCCGCGTTTGACGCGGCGTATGCGGGATTACTTCCACCGTCTACTTAAATCCTCAAAGGCAGCATTACTACTTTTAATAAGCACCATCTTTTTCTTCCGCTTCCATCCTTTTAACTGTTTTTCTCTTCTTATAGCTTCTTCAACGTCCTTGTATTCTTCAAAATAAACAAGCTTATCTATCTTATATCGTTTGGTAAAGCCATCAACGATTTTATTTCTATGTTGCCATACTCTTTATTCAAGATCATTAGTGACACCAATATATAGCGTGAAAGATTTATTCGTCAGTATGTAGACATAGTAGTTATTTTTCATATACAAGATGTTACGATATTGTCATTCCGAGCCCCGATTCAATCGGGGTCGAGGAATCTCTCGCGCATGCGAG
>CAZAJT010000059.1:0-5179 GCA_964485585.1 uncultured Gammaproteobacteria bacterium | reverse complement strand
GGCGGGAACAAAAAATTTACGTCGGGAAATAATTGATCGGGAATACGAGGTGGTGTAAAAACCGTCGTAGTAAAAATCGGTTGTTGAAAGATGTCCAATTTTCTTCTTTTTCCATTCAGTTCATCAGGAAAAAGTTCACGCCCCTGAGAACCTTCGGGAAAGAGATACGGAGTAATTACTTCGGGTTCTGATCTTGCTATTTCAAAATGTGAAGATTTCTCAATGGGGAATGTCATAGTGATATTTAGCTTGTTATTATAGCATAATCACATTTTATTCCCTCCAAAGATGAGATTTGTTTGGTCGCCGTCAACGCCGACTCCCACGTGCGTCCACTCAGTCATAAGCTGATTATTATCGTGAGGCGGGTCGCCGGCATAGATCCACTCGATGAGGTGAATACCATTCATCCGGTATCCAAAGCTTGAGTTCTCACCGAGGCTCCAGAAACCAAGTTTTTTGACATTATCAATACTTCTCACGTATTCACTAAACCCCGCATGTTCATCGAGTTTGCCATTTGACGTAAAAAACTGCGCCCTTGATTGGGCATACTCGGCGAGTCTATCATCCCACTGCAGTTTCTCACGGCGTTTCTTGTAGCGATATTCATTCAACGCGTCAAAGATTTCCCGCGGAGTTGCCATGGTGCTATCCATTTGAATTTTCATCGTCCACGTATGTTCACTGATCTGCTTTGCTATACCCCACTCTCCCGGTTCATTTGGTTGGGGTAAAGATGATGCTGTTGGTGCCGGAGTTACTAGTATTATTCTCTGTGATTTTAACGATTGCGGAGTGGGGGTAGGAATAATTGGTCTATTAACCTGTTTCTGGAGAAATTGTATCTCCTGATATGTATTATTGAGTTCTTTTTCTAATAATCGAATTCTTTCAAGCTGCTCATTTTTTCCGTATAAGTAACCAAGAAGAGCAAATATACAAAAGATCAGTATGAGCGCACCATCTTCAATCGCGAAGTTTAACTTTTTATATATCTTCAGCGCTCGGTTACCGACCCCAATGACAAACATTCCGGTCCACGCGACAAAAGCCCCCAGCCCAATTACAGCTATTGAGATAAAAATACTCCTGTAGATCACATTATCACGCACGGGATTAAGGTCAGCCAGATAGAGGAGGAGAATATACAATACCGATGACAGTATCCACGTTGAAAACAGGAGCATTGAGTTTGTGTGTTTCCGGAATACATGCTGCAGAGCCATGATGATATTGTATAGTATTTTGCATCCTGATTCATTTACTGACGTTTATCAGTTTACAGCAGAAGAAGTTAAGGGTGGAAAGGGAAAATTATTAAAGTCCTTATCAGATCTTCGCTAATTTTCTTTCAATGAAAATCTACTACTCCAGCAATAGAATTATTTTTGAGTTTACCAAGAAGAATATTATCTGGTTCCACTCAGTGGGTACACATGCTATTTATCGATGAATTATTCTTATGGCCGACATGATGAAGCACTGATCTTAGTACACAAGCCACGTTTTTTGCCCAAGAAATCTAAGAGTATGTTCTTCTCACAACCATTCACAATATAGGTGGGAACATTCTCTTTGGTTCTTACCAGGGCAGTTTCGATCTTGTGCGTCATGGATCCGGTGACGTCTGTATAAGGAGCATGGAAGATATTTTTCTTCAGCGAGGGCCAGTTGTCAGGGGTAATCGACGGTATCGTCTTATTTTTTCTATCCAGTACTCCATTGGTATTCCCGACTTCAACAACATAAGGGATACTCAATTTCCGCTTCAAGAGGAAGTCTATAATGAGATTTAAAGTATACTCACTGGAAAAGATAGTGCTCTGCCATCGGGAATCCCAAATAGCATCCCCATGCACCACCGGTACGAGGTTTTGACGGAGAAGCAGTAACAGAGGATCAAAAAATAGCTTATCCGGTTTTCCCGCTTGTGCAGTAATCAGGGCGGTTGGTCTGAGAGTTATGGCAGGTAGGCCAGCTTTTATTAATTCTTCCATTACAATCTGGTTAATGCGCATGGTATCATGACATACCTTTGCGATGCCAATCTTAGAAACGTATCCTTTTTTTCCGCCGTATTTTTTTGCTGTTGGATGGCCAAAGCTACCGGTGCCATGGGCAATCACTACGGGATTACCATACTTCTTTATTTGCCGGGCGAGTGACGCGAGAACGTCTCGATTGGAAATGTATGGTTTATTCTTATCCGTGATGCACGATCCGCCGAGCTTAATGAGAGTTATTTCATTCGCTTTCATATTTTTAGACTTATAGTATACAATATAGATGAAGAGAATGTCCATATGAAGTAATAATGGCCTGTTCCGTTGAATAATCATAACACAGGCAGTCTTGCATACGCATTTTGATGCAGCAAACTCATAAACGCTTAAATTATTTTTCATGGTTCAATGGCTCAATGGTTCCATTGTTTCATGGTTACAATGGTTTAAAAACCATGGAGCCATTCAACCATAGAACCATTGAGCCATTGAGCATATTTAACCACATTGTTACGGTGAACGCTTAAGCGCTACGCGCTAAACATTTAGTCTCACCATGCTATATTCTTTTGCTTCTTCCTGAGATTTCCTGTACCATTGAGAAATGGCAGGGGATAAATACTCAGCGGTATGGGTTTCTCACTCGTCAATATCTGATTTTCTCAAGTGTCCCCGCGCTTACTACCTGAAACATATCTATCGTGATAAAAAGACCGGTCACAAAATTAAATTGGCGAGTCCTCCCATGTCTCTCGGTCAAGCAGTGCACGAAGTGATTGAGTCTCTGTCGGTACTGCCAACCGAAGATCGACTCAAAGAATCCCTTATTATCAAGCTTAATACCGCGTGGCAGAAAATCACCGGCAAAAAAGGCGGATTTCCTGACCTTGAGGTTGAAGCACTCTATAAACTTCGGGCCGAAGATATGCTCAAGAAAGTGATGGAAAACCCAGGCCCCTTGAAAAATCAGGCGGTCAAAATCAAAATGGATCTCCCTCACTATTGGCTGTCGGATAAGGACAACATTATTTTGTGCGGGAAAATCGATTGGCTTGAGTACCTGCCGGCTGGAGACAGCGTCCATATCATCGATTTTAAAACGAGCAAGCGGGATGAAAGTCCTGACTCTCTCCAGCTTCCCATTTACTACCTCCTTGTATTACATTGCCAGAAAAGAATTGTTGCGAAGGCGAGTTATTGGTATTTGGATAAAGAAGATGGTCTTATTAAGCAACAATTACCCGATCGAGACCAGGCATTCAATAAGCTACTCGAAATCGCAAAGCTCATAAAGCTATCACGGCAGCTGGGAAGCTTTAAGTGTAAACACGGCGGTTGTAGTATTTGCCAGCCCTATGAGGCGGTCATACAGAATAGAGCAGATTTTGTGAGGGTAGATGAATATAGCACTGATATTTATACGCTTGACTCAAAGGAGTTTTTACAGGATATGGAGCGGGAGAGCGTCATATTATGAAAGTTCACCGTTCACCCTGATTGAATCGGGGTTCATGGTTCACAAATATAATCGTCATTCTGGGGATCCCGCCTTGGCGGGAGACTCCAGAATCAATTCAATAAACCTAGATCCTGGACAAGCCAGGATGACGTAGGTGTTATAATAGGAGTATGCTGATTCTCACCTCTCCTGCAAAGACGCTCGATTTTGAGAAACCATACGTTGCCAAAATTACTACCCAACCGCAATTTCTGAATGAAGCGGAAAGAATAGTTACTATTCTGCGGGCGTATTCAGTGAACAAACTGAAAAAACTCATGAAGGTGAGCGAAGCGATTGCAGGCTATAACTATACCCGATTTCAGAAATGGGTGAAAAAACATGATAAAAATAATGCCCGGCCGGCAATTGTCGCCTATCAGGGAGATATCTATAAAGAACTGCACGAGGCACGTTATACACAACCTCAGCAGGAATATCTTCAAAAGTCACTCCGTATTATTTCAGGTTTATATGGACTTCTGAAGCCATATGATCTGATAGAGCCTTACCGGCTGGAAATGGGCACAGCTCTTCAGATTGGAAGCAGGTATACATTGTATGATTATTGGGGAGACAAGCTGACTGATGCGCTCAACGACGAAATCACCAAGCGAAACGTTCGATATGTTATCAATCTCGCTTCGCAAGAGTACGCGAAAGCAGTTCGGTATGAAAAATTAATAGTTCCCGCTATTTCCGTTCTCTTTAAGCAGAAAAAGAAAGGAAAAATAGTAAATATCGGCCTGATTGCGAAACGCGCCCGAGGGATGATGATTGATTATTTAGTAACGAATATTATAAAAGATCTACCGGGTGTTACTCAGTTTAATCGGGATGGTTATAGGGTCATACAACAGGATGAGAGGTCGATTACTTTTTTGAAACCGATCCAATGATTTACCCCTATGATTTCTACAGACAGAAATTAATATCCCTTCTTCAGTCAAAAAAAACAAAGCGTTTCGTGTTTATTTTCGGGTTGGTACTCCTTATTGTTTCATCGGTCAGTTTTTACGATCCAAAGCCCTTCATGCGATTTGGGTATATAGGGATATTCATTTTCAGCTTTTTAGGGTCGGGGTCACTTCTTGTCGCGTCGCTCGCGGGAAAAATGGATTTACTCACGCTCAGTCTCGTCGCAACACTCGGCATGGCGCTCAATGATAGCTTAAGCTGGTTTATTGGCAGGAATGGTGAAGAGGTGATTCCTCCTTCGACAAAACTTAAGAAAATAGAGAATGTAATCCATAAGTATGGATTTTATGGACTCTTTTTCTTCGCGGTGATTCCTTTTCCCTACGATTTTATCGGACTGATTGCCGGATACCTGGGTTTTTCTTTCTCCAAATTTTTTATTCCCACATTCCTCGGTAAATTCATCAAAATAATACTTCTAGGATTCGGTGCAGTAAAGATACTCGGGACGTAGTAAAATAATACTATGGAAAGTCCTCTTGTCAAGAAAAAATGTGAACCGTGTGAAGGTGGTACTCAATCATTGAATGAGGAGGAAACTCAAAAATATCTTCGTATGCTTTCTAACAAGTGGACTGTAGTAGAGGGGAAAAAAATAAAATATCAGTTTAAGTTTAAGACATTCAGAGACTCAATCAGATTCATCAACAAGGTTGCGGAAATTGCTGAAGAAGAAGGGCACCACCCTGATATATAT
>CAZAJT010000058.1:0-5226 GCA_964485585.1 uncultured Gammaproteobacteria bacterium | reverse complement strand
CGAGCCAAACATACTATGGCGAAGCAATCTCATAAATAAATGGGATTGCCGCGTCGCTACGCTCCTCGCAATGACATACACTTAGGTATTGAAATGACTTCTAGATATTTTTACGTTATACGTCACAAGTTACACGCTACGCAATTATACTACACCTTCCTATAAAAATAGACTGTTGCGCGGCCCCAACCCATTTGATATTCTGCTGAATTCAGAAGTTCCAGCCACGGGACAAGCGCAGACTTTGTTACCGTTATCACCCGCGCTCCCGCCGGAAGCTGGCGAAACTTCTCCAGCAGTTTAATCCAAAGCTCATCATAGAAACACGTTGAGTGGGTAAATACTACACCAGCGTCTGATAGATCGCACGTAAGGAAATCCTTATTCACAAACTCAATAGTCTGTCGCATCTCTTTTTCATAACGGGCTTTTACTTGCTCTGCCGCCTCCCACAGCTCCCTCAATAGCTCTATGCCAACACACCGAGAAAAATCATAGAGCATCGCAGCGAGTACGACCGCTTTGCCCGTACCAGAGCCCAGATCGTAAAACACCTCTCCCGGCTGCGGTTCAACTTCCGAAAGAATGCGGTAAAAAGAATCGGGCGCAATTTCTCCGTAGGTATGGGCTTTGTCATGGTAATGCAGCTTATTACGCGCATCTGAGGAGATAAGATATCCATTCGTATCACTGTAGAGTGTGGTAAACAATTTCTTTGCCGTCTCGAGATCAAGCATATTTTTATTCTAACAAAAGATTCCTACGGATTACTGACGAATTTCCACAGAACACTATTAGATCTTGGATCCTCGATAAAACATTTGTCATCCCGAATTTATTTCGGGATCTTCCCTTCGTCATTCCTGCGAAAGCAGGAATCTAGAACTGGATCCCGCATCGCGTGCGGGATGACAGTATTGAAAGATGCTGAAACGAGTTCAGCATGACAATTATCTGAGATCTAGCATCTAGGATCGAGGATCAGTATAATAATAACATGCAAGTAATCCCCACTCTCCTCACCTACACAAAAGAGGAATTTATTTCGCAATATACCGCTTTCTCCCGATACTACCACCGTTTCCAGATTGATGTCGCCGACGGCAAATTCGTCCCAAACACTACATTGCAAATAAATGAAATCGTGTCGATTTTTTCTCCGTTGATGGGTGTCCGAGCGGAGGGGCTCCCAACAAGGGCGCACCCTCCGATTCGGGGGGGAGCACTTGTTGGGAGGATGCGAGGACGGGATCCATCAACGGTGAACTCAATATTTGACTTTCATTTAATGGTAAACGATTTTGAAGCAGAACTACAAAAATTACAAAGCTTATCCCAACTTATAAAAATTAATGTCGTCTTTATCCATGCCGCCCGTAACCCCGACCTTGAAAATCTTAAAACGAAATATCCTATATTTTCCTTCGGATTGGTTATCAACCCTGAAGAAACTATAGAAACTATAATGTCAAAATACGACTCATCTGAAATCGAACATATCCAAATAATGACAATAGAACCCGGATTTCAGGGTAAGCCTTTTATCAAAGAACTGCTCAATAAATTTAATCAAGTAAAACGTATTAACTATAAGGTTAAAACTTACCTAGACGGCGGTGTAAATAAAAAAATATTAGAGGATATTCTCAGTATTGAATTTCCACCGGATTATTTAGGGGTCGGCAGTTTCCTGACAAAGGCAGAGAATTTGGAGGAAAGAGTGAAATATCTTGAGGAGAGATTGATGAAGAGTATTTAGTATCTAGTATTTAGAATTTAGGACAAACAGGTTGACTCTCTATATGTTCCCTAAATACTATATTCTAAATACTTACGTGTTAATTAACGATACGTTGTGGACGTTTGGTTAAATGTTTAGTAAAACGTTCCACTAAGTATTCAACCGGTGATTTTCTATTTAACTGTTGTAATTTTAATTCAAAATTATAACGGTTAACATAGAGAATCAGTTTAAGTTCGAGCTCTTTGACATTTTGAAATAAGTAGCGTCTCATAACATTGGTTTTAATCTTTTGGTTAAAGCGTTCAACCATGCCATTTGTCCAAGGATGATTGAACTTAATAGTTCTGTGTTGGATTTTGTTTTCCCTGCAAACTTTACCGAAAGAATGACCCCTTTTTTTAGGTCTTTTTTCTTTTCTCATAAAGTTAAAAGAAAACTCTCCTCCATTGTCCGTTAAAACGTAATGTATCTTGTAAGGATAATATCCAATTACCCTACGCATGAATGTTTTCCCCATGTACTGGGTTTTCCTGTCGGTTAACCAGACATAGGCAAGCTTCGATACTCGATCTATGCAGGTAAATACATACCAACGTTTCTTAGTTCCGTCAAAAAGTACAAATTTAGGGGTGTAGATTAAATCTATGTGTAAATATCCAATGGTATATTTCCTGAATCTTTTAACAAGCCTATCAGCCTCGGCGAGTTCTTTGGGTAATATTGATAATCCCCATCGATCAAGAACCCGATAGATTTTCATCGGATAAAGATTAGGAATGACTTTATCCAATGTGTCCCAAATTTCAAAGAGCGTTTTTTTATGAGCCTTGCGCTCATATACAATCAAGTCTTCTTGATATGACGTTAAAGTTGTTCGTAAACGAATAGGTTTAGATGATTTATCTGACAAATAATCTCTGCTTTTCCATTTACGGACAGTTTTAACGTTAAGATTAAGCTCTTGAGCTAAATTATTAAACGGTTTATTGCTTAATTTAATATATTGCCGTATGTGATAATTAGTCTTAGCGTTCTTATGTAATTTTTGTAACATACGCTGGATATTTTATCATCCATAACGTATCGTTACTAAACACTTACGGTATTAATAACCTCATCACCTTCAGATCCCCAAACACAGCACCAATATCTCTCACGTCAAATGTTCCATCCTTGTTGAAATCCAGTGGAAACATAATGGGAAACCCGATCTTGTTGAGTCCTCTCCGTATAACGATATGATTTTGACGCGGTAGGTAATATTGTCGCAAGACAACGATCCGGTATCGCCGCCCCACCACTACATTTGGCACCGAATCCAGCATTCCTCTCCCCTCTTTTATCTTCACATTCGTTTGTTTGTACACAAGATTTTCATCCGGATCAAACACTTGTATCTCAATGTTATCGGCATTTACCCTCAATTTTGGATAGTAACTTGTCTGAAATAGAAGCTGAGGAAATGGTACAATCTGAAAATTCCACGCATCGGTTTCAAGCGCTACATCTTTTCCCCTCATCAGTCGTATCTGAGTGATGCCGGATGCAGCTTTAGTGCCAGTCTTTATAAGAAGATCAATAAAGCCGCTTGCGTTTGGTTCAATGGGATAGAGATAAGAAGCGACCACATTAAGATCCGGCGCTCCATTCAATACCACGGAATATCCATTATTATTACTCCAAATAGCTTGTCCGGAGTTCTGTAAAAAAACACGCAGCCGGTAAGAGGATTGCACTACCATCTCTCTCGGAAACTCGACGTCCATTGAACCACGCTCTACAATAGGAGGATCTCCCTCTTCTTTCGGTATATTTTCCACCACTGTATACTGGGGATAATAATCACCATTTCCCGGTACTGCCCAGGAAAAATGAATGAACGGTTCCCCTTCATAATTTAATACAAATGGTGTTACCGCAACAACTCTGTTATCCGGTAACCACACTTCTTCATACACTGTCTTAAAGTAGGCGGCAATCTGCTCTCGCGTAACATTTCCCGCGTGCCAACCGGTTTCGGTAATAAACACCGGAAGATCTTTGACGCCGATACTTTTGAGTAGATCGAGCTCCCATGCGTATGTGCGCACAGTTCCCTTCCCACTCGCGTAAGGCGAACCGGCAAATGCCGGATTGGGATAAGAATGAGAGGATAGTCCGGAAAACAACCGATTAAAATCGTCAACGCTAATCTTTTCGATCACTTTTCGCAAATAAATGCCGGAGTCTTCATATAATGGCAGTCTTGACGGTGCAGAAGCATCTAATCCGCCAAGCATAATGAAAAAATCAGGGTTTTTCTCTCTCAATTTTTGTGCAAATAACTTGGCCATCTCCGCATATCCTTGCGCATCTACATTTCCGCCCCACTCAGACGCATGGTTTATTTCGTTAAAGAGAATAATATATCTGTTTTTCACCACCCAGTTCAAAGAATCAAGAAAATGCACCCAGCCGGCAACATCCTCAGGGTTTGGTCTGCGCCAGTTTGCTCCTTCGGGATTGGTTGCGATACGAACAATCGGTATCAGGTTATATTTGCGCAGTTCATCAAATAAATCCTGCCATCTTCGCACATCGCGATCATTTTCCTGAATCACGAGAGTGACATATCCCCACTTTCCGCCACTCCCATTTACTAATTCTGCAGCTTTCTGTATGTCTCCATCACTTGGTTGTAATAAATGAATACCGAATTTATTGTTCTTTTTGAGATCGTGTTCACTTCCTAAGACTGGAGGAGTAACAAACACCAATGCAACGATAAGTAACATTTTAACAATGGGTGGCGCGAGTGGAGAAAGTAAACGAGCGAGTCCTGGGACAAAACGCGTATTGTCGGGCAATGTGCCGACAAGCGTTTTGACAAAGGACTCGCGACGAACTCCATCAATAAACATACAGAAGATCAACAATTACTGATTATGTTTTCTAACTTTGATTCCCGCTGAAATCAACAGTTGTATCCCTAAATCATCCGAATGCTCCCCTTCATACACTACCTCAGTAACACCGCTATTGACGATTGCTTTCGCACACTGGAGACAGGGAGAAACGGTAGAGTACATCGCTGCACCTTTCGTAGACATCCCATGATACGCAGACTGCAAAAGCGCATTCTGTTCTGAATGCAGACAAATGCAGAGATCTTTCCGTTCACCTTTCTGTAATTTATGCTGTGCACGATCTTTACACCGTCCGCATCCTCCTTCAGAACAGTTTTTTATACCAATCGGCGTTCCGTTATATCCGGTTGCAATAATGCGTTTGTCTTTTACTACCACAACACCAACATCCATCCGCAGACACGCTGAACGCTCTTTTACCACATGCGCAAGATTCATAAAATATTCATCCCATGATGGCCTTTTTCTTACAGTGGTCATAATTATGTAACGGGTAACTTGTAACGTATAACAAGAGAAATTCGAAGCACGAAACAAATTCAAATACTATAAATTCCAATTACCAAGCACCAAGTT
>CAZAJT010000057.1:0-5699 GCA_964485585.1 uncultured Gammaproteobacteria bacterium | reverse complement strand
TGATCTGCATTGATCAATCGGCCTCTTCTCTCCGTTACTTTCCGGTCCTTGGCTGCGCTTACGCGGGTTCGGTCGGCGACTTGGCTGGCATGTCGAAGCGCGACGGATAGTCTTTCTCTTCGATGGACAGCTCCTCGAGGCCAAACCCACCGATTTCGCAGAGGATAACCGCGCTCTGATCGAGCGCTGTCGACACCGCTTCGACGAACTGTCGCCGCAGCTCGTCAAAATCGGATAAGCCTTGCTCGAGGAACATGAGGGCTTCGGCACTTACGCCTGCCCGCTCCGCGAGCTCTTGTCTCGTGAGCTTCTCTCGCTCACGAAGAGCTCGAACCACTCGACCGAGAGTTCGCGCTCTCTCTGCGCGAATTCCCTTTGCTCGATTTGCCATGCGAGCAAACAATTCCTGACCATATTCAGTTGTGTCTTTGCCAGGCTGATTTGCCATGGCATTTCTCCTTGGGGTTGAACTGAATGGGTGAACAACACGACGGTGGGATGCGAGAAGGATTGCTAATCCTTCTTTTGGAGGATCGTGATTTCCTCGTCGGTCAATGCCTGACCTTCGAGAATTTTCAACACAATCCAGAATTTCTTCTCCCCCTGAGAAAAAAGGAGCGCAAAACAACCAATACACACGAGTGCCGCTCCAAAGAGCGAATCTCTTAAAAACAAGACGTTGCCTGTCTCTGTGTTTAAGAGATAAAATATAACATTTACCAGTCCAAGGAAAAGAAACACACATCCCAATCCAAGAGATGTGACTGCGACGACCAAAGCGACGAACTTCACCTTTTCTCCATTCGCTGATTTAATTTTAGTTAAGGTTACGGGCAGGAAGATGATAAAGAGTTATCCGCTCACTGCCCGCAACCTTCATTTGCCGCGTAATGTCAAAGAACCCGCCTTCGTCCGAACCTGATGATTACGACTTCGGCGAGGCGAAGCAAAAAAGCAAATATTCCCTGTTTTTCAGACAGCAATAGCGCATGGAAACGGGTGTATTTGCGAGAAGATATTTTACCAAATTTGAAGGCAGAAGTCAAACTATAGGATAGATTCAGGTAGGGTGGACTCGAGAGGGCTCGAACCTCTGACCTCTGCAATGTCAATGCAACGCTCTAACCAACTGAGCTACGAGTCCTCAGCCTCTGTCCTCCGCAACTTCCCTCAACACTTTACTCATCGCTATTCGCTCGTCGTGTTGAAGAGCGTTTGCTGGAGAACACAAGAGACGCTAATTCTCACTTCGTTCGAAAAGCGTCTCTAGTGCGGAGCCAACGGGACTTGAACCCGCAACCTTCGCCGTGACAGGGCGACGCTCTAACCAAATTGAGCTATGACTCCTTCGTTCGCGTAACGTGTAACCTGTAACGAAAATAAATGTCATCCTGAATTTATTTCAGGATCTTCCCATAGAAGATTCCGAAACAAGTTCGGAATGACATAAACGTTACGTGCTACACGTTATGCGTTACACTATTTTACCAAACAATCTCCCACTTTTATACTCAGCGACCTTGATGTTCTTGATCGTACCAGTAGCATATTTTTTTCCAGCAATAAGAACAGGGATCTGATTGTCAAGGAGACCTTCTTGAAAACCATCAGTAGTTTTCTCCAACGTAAGCACGGTAAACGTATGGCCAACATGTGTTCGTAAAAACGTTCTATACTTTTCTGTGCTGAGTTTAGCGAGGGTATTCGCACGTTTTTGCTTGATTTGGGGATCAGGTTCTTGCAGTTTCTTCGCCAGATGGTATGCCGCAGTGTGTTGACGTTTTGAGAATCTGAAGACATGAAATTTACTTATGGGAGACTCTTTTAAGAAGGTATAAGTATCTTCAAAATCCTTATCAGTTTCCTCAAGAAATCCGGCTATTACATCAGTGGAAATAAACGTTTGAGGCTTTAGAGAGCTTAGTATATTCAGTTTTTCAATAAATTCCTCACGAGTATAGCCCCGTTTCATTAGCTGCAACATCTTATTTGAGCCTGATTGCAAGGGAATATGAAAAAAATTTACGATACGATCTGTTCCCGGGTAATCACGGTAAAACTTAAAGAATGTATCATTAATACTCCAGGGATGAATTGATCCAAAGCTGATTCTCGCCACATAAGTATTGTTCATTATCTTCTTAATAAGATCGATAAATGTTTCCTTTGAGTCGTAACCATATGCTTCAGTATTTATTGATGAAAGTATTACTTCCTGTACCCGATCTTCATATTCATGTATCATTTCCACGACTTTTTGTGACGGAATAGTGCAGGGAAGTCCGCGCAGATACGGCACAATACAGTATGTGCAGAAGCGTTGACATCCATCCTGAATCTTTACTATCATACGTTTCGACCTCAAATATTTATCTTCTCCAACTGGAGCATTTCGTAATGCGGCATTTAAGCTTTTGTCGGCAAACCTCTTTAATATGATTGAAGCAAGGTACTCTTTATTCTGATTGTCAACGAGGAGATCTATTCCCGGAACTTCGGTATGCATCTTCACCCAGTTTGTAGCGGCGCAACCAGTAACAACTATAAGAGTGGAAGGGAACTTCTTCCTTACCTGATAAATCAATTGCTTCGCTTCCCTTTCTGCCTTATGCGTCACCGAACAGGAATGAATGATATAAATTCCGGGGTTATTTGTTGAAAAGGTAAAGCCGAGCTGCAGAAGTTGATGGTCTAGCTCTTCCTTCTCTGCCTGGTTTACCCTGCAACCGAAGCTATGACAGTAAAAGGTGTTTCTCATACTTTATTCTATCACAAAATGAGGCTATATTATGGCCAAAAGGATGTCAGAGAGAGGACTTGACAGACTTATAATATTTTGCTATAATAGCATCAGATCCTAAGGTCTTTTGAGCGCAAGCTCGAAAAGCTTTAGGATTTTTTTATGGAAAAAACTGTACTGACAATTATTCTTACACTTCTTCTTCTGCGTTCTCCTTCTATGGTGTTTGCGGATAGTACCGCGGGTAATTCTGCCGTACTTATATCCTCTAGTAAGCAAGGTTCAATAGCTGGGTTACAAAAAATTGGGTTTTACAAGAAAATGGCAATCAAAAAAGTTATGGAACAATATAATTCACCTATGATTCCGTCTCTTGATGCCTTTATGGTGACCTGCGAGAAGTATAGCTTAAATTGCTATCTTCTTCCCTCAATAGCCGTGCTCGAGTCAACTTTTGGCCGGTTTATTTACCCTAACTCTTATAACCCTTTTGGTTGGGGTGGTGGATATATTCTATTTGAGAACTGGGACGAAGGAATAAATACGGTAGGAAAAGGACTAAGAACTAACTATGTCAACAAAGGGGCAGAAACTATCGAGCAGATTGGAAAAATCTACTCTGAGAGTCCTACATGGGCAGTACGAGTGAATCTCATCCAAAGCCAGTTCGAGAAGGTTGAGCAGGAGATGCAATTGTATTTAAATGCAGATGCGGTACAATTATAACGCCATGGTGACCCACAAACTCAAAAAACTTCCTAAAAACACCATAGAGCTTTTTGTTTCTATCCCCTCGGATGAAGTGCGAAGAGAATACGATACGGCTTTGAAGTACTCCAAAAGGATTTGACTATAGAAGGATTTCGCAAAGGAAAGGCGCCTCGCTCTGTCGCAGAAAAGCACCTCAACAAAGAAGCGATATATCAACAGATGGTCAAAACACTTCTTCCCCGTATTTATGGCGACATCATAAAAAAAGAAGGTATTGCGCCGGTCGTTCCACCTCGTATTAAACTTCAGAAAGCGAAGGAGAATGAACCGTGGGAGATACAGATTACGGTTGCAGAAAAACCCAGCGTTGATCTTAACGATTACAAAAAAGAAATTAAAGAAGCAAAAGGCGCATTGAAAAAATCTGAAATCTGGTTGCCAGGGAAAGATACCGATGAGAAGAAAAAAGACGAAAATAAGCAGGCCGTTCTCAACGCAGTACTAAACGCATTGCTACAACACACAAAGTGTGAGATATCAGATGTCATTATAGAAGAAGAGCTCGATCATCGCCTTACTCGATTACTCGATGACATACAAAAGCTTGGCCTCACTGCTGAAGCATATCTAAAATCAAAAGGAATCACCATGGAGGAATTGAGAGGAAAATTGACAAGAGAGATTACCGAGACTTACAAAATGGAATTTGTACTTGCTGAAATTGCGCAGCAGGAGAATATTACCGTCGATGACAAAGATCTCGCTTCTCTCTTTAGCCATATAACCGACGAAAAAGAGCGGAAGGCGGCGCAAGAAAACGCATATTTCTATGCGTCTATATTACGAAAGCAAAAGACACTTGATTACCTTAACAACTTATAGTATAATCCCGGTATGTTCACCAAACAATCAAATGCCGGCAAAAAATTACCGTCATTAACACAAAAAAATACAGTGGAGGCGATTTCGGATAGCCGATCTTCTTCGATTGTTGATAAGGCCGCACAGGGAATGGTGGATTTTGGTTCAAATGTATTTGATCAGATGTTTGGTAACTTCGAACAATCTTCCTCACAAGGATACCCCGAACAAAGACAGCAAAGAACTCCGGAAAAGATAAAGGGCAACCTCTTTCACTACTCAGAACATCGGGAGACGCAGGTGGTGCCGAAAGAAATTCAGACACTTACCGAGCAGATAAGGAATGAAGTTAAGTCACTTTCAAGGGAAGTCACCGAAGCGGTGAAGGATGCCGAGAAACTCTCGATTGAGACGCTTTCAGAGAAACCTGGTATCTATCATATTCGTCTTCTTGAGGTGATACTCAATCTGTTAAAGAGTCTTCGTGCAAAGGTCGGTGAGTCTCGGACTTGGATGGAAGCCATGATAACAAAAAAGAAAAAGCGTGGTTCTCTTTTTGCGGTTCGTTCTAAGAAGTTGGGTACCCAGTATTCACTTTCAGAGGAGCAGAAAGTTGTGAGATCAACGCAATAACCTTATTCAATCCACCTCAGTACCGTATTTACTCCCCGTGCCCAGCTGCCATTTGATGATGGTGTATATTTGGCCATAATGCTTGAAGCAGTTACCAATCCTTGGTCAATATAGTAATCCTTAATGCCCTGAGCAACTGTATCTATTGCGTCTTCATAGGTGCTGAATTTTGTTACGAGATCTCCATAAATTCCCCATCCCCAACAGTTATGCGAACCAGGAGGGATATACTTACATAAATTTGACTCTTGCATGGCGATAGCCGGTAACAACCGATAATCGAAACGATATTTATCTGAAATTTTTACAATATATTCTGCATAATCATAAAGTGTTGAATTATATCTTCTAAAAAAACTCTTTAGTACTCGCGCGCGAGCGTCGCTGGTATTTACATTTCCCTCATAAGATCCAGCAACGAATGGCGCGGAAGAATATCCAAATGCTTTTTCGGCATCAGCCTGTGCGTCGATCTCATTGAGAATTCTTTTACTCGCCTCTAATCGCCGGTTTTTGGCGTGAAGGGCAAACGCAACGTAGAGATTAACGAGGAGGACGATCAGAAACAATGAGAAGTAAAACCCGAACTTTTTCCCCATATACATTCACTATATGGAGAATTCCCCTTCTTGTCAATCCTTTCGGTGGAATTTGTGGAAACGAAGCTTATCTTCTAGATATCATCTCAATACCTAAGTATATGTCATTGCGAGGAGCGTAGCGACGCGGCAATCCCATTTATTTATGAGATTGC
>CAZAJT010000056.1:0-5709 GCA_964485585.1 uncultured Gammaproteobacteria bacterium | reverse complement strand
TCTCGCATTCGCGAGAGATTCTTCTCCCGCTTCGCGGGATCAGAATGACAACTGCGAAACTCGTGTCTCTCTGTTATACTATTATGGTAAATTATTGCTCAGACATCTGCTGTCTATGCGACGATTTACACATTTATCGCACATTGAAACTTGCGGAAATTACTTTACGGCAGTTCATAATTGGGAAGGTTTCTGAATTATTATCTGCCGTAAAAATGGTCTATTGGAGGGAAGTTGGGCACATCAAAACTCTATCGGGTTGCATTAGCCGCGATAGTAACCGCACCAATCGTTGCGGTTCCAATTGCAGCTTGGCGCCTATGGACGAAGCGTGACGGATTGCGGGAAGTTTTGCTTCTCGTTGGGACGTACCTTCCGATTGCGTTTGGTGTCACGGTAGGACTCCATCGGATGTTTACCCACAACAGTTTCACTCCGGTACGATCGGTCAAGATCGTATTTGGTCTACTGGGAATCTTGTCAGTTCAGGGACCAATCAGTTCGTGGGTCGCGGATCATCGCTGGCATCATAAGTTCAGCGATTCGTTTCTCGATTTACACAGTCCATGGCGATACGGCACTTCGTTGTGGGAACGAATCCGTGGCTTCATCCACAGTCATGTTGGTTGGCTTTTCTCGGACTTCAAGGCACCCGTTGAGCGTTATGCTCCTGATATTCTGCATGATCCCGACATCGTGCTACTGGATCGACTACAGGTACCCATCATCACTCTTTCCTTGGTCATTCCTTGGATTCTGGGAGGATGGCGAGGTTTGCTGTGGGCAGGACTGCTTCGAGTCGGTTTGGTGCATCACGTGACGTGGAGCATCAACAGTCTTACGCATCTTGTTGGAGAGCAAAACTATCAAACTCCTGCACGGGATCAGAGCAGGAATATCTGGTGGTGGATTTTGCCCCTTGGTGAGCAATGGCACAATACCCATCATGCATTCGCCTCAAGTGCTCAACAAGGATCGTCATTCGTCGCAGACCCTTCTTACGCGGTCATTCGATTGCTTGAGTTGTTTGGTCTTGTGAAAAAGCTTCGCGTCCCGACAAAAGAACAGTTCGAGAAAAAAAGAAGAAAGGAGTCAACGGAGAGCTGATTCCGCAATGCAGATGTGCGTTCGCGCCGTGGCGATCACTTTACGCCACGGCGCACTTCTTTTTACTATTCGACTATCACTTTTCCTGTTTTATTAGGAAATAAATGATCGTGATAACCATACGTTCCCGGGGTATCAAATACGAGTGAAACCGATTGACCGTCAGCAAAATCTCCGAGATTCAGCGGAGGATACAATTGATGAGTAGGATGCTTTGCAGAACTCACATTTGCTGCAACTCCCGTTTTATTTGCCCACATTACTTTCGTACCTACTTTTACCGTTACTTCCTTTGGGTTAAAGCCATCCGACGTTGCTTCAACTGTAGTAGTATTCTTCCCTTTCTGCGCAGCAGTTGGTGGAGTTTCTACCACAATCGTTGGAGAAGCTTTAGTCGAAGACTGATTCGTCTGTGTTTGACCTCTGGTAAGAAATACGATACCGCCAATGAGCAATACCGCACCTAAAAAAAGTAGTAGTTTGCTATTCATATTTTCACCCCCTTTCTCTATTTCAACTTATAAAACATCAGATTTCCTACTAATAGGGCAGCAATAAGAGGATCCGGTAAGGATGTGACGAGTGGAAATTGCACAATCAGCGGATGTGAAATAAGGAAGCTCACCACACCAACAAATATTCCAAATAATATCTGATAAGATTTTTTTTGTGGTGACGTAATAGGTTCTGGAAGCATCACAAAGGCGAAAAATAACACAGTCGGATCAAGGATCATCGCATAATTAATCATTGCATACACCATAAGGAAGGAAACGATCATGGGATATCGTCTGATGCGGATACCAGAGATATAAAAGGGTATAAAGATCGAAGGTGTTAGAATTGTTACTGCCCACCAGGATACCTCCATCCCGAACAAAAGATGACCAAACAATAGTCCAAATGCCGCAGGATTGAAGATGTGTCGGAAGCCAAAACGAAGAAAGTGCTTTGAAATCAATGCAAGAAGCACAATCACTATTGGTTCAACAACGGTTACATACGGTGTAGTTACCAGCACGATAATCATACCGGTTACTAGTCCCGACCATGGAGTAACATTGGCGATTCTGCGGAATGAAAAAAATGCTACATCTAATACCAATGTTAATATTGCAATAAAGATAAACTGCATAACCGCTTCTACAGGTAACTTCAATAAGAAGGCAGTGATCAAAATAAGAAATAACGCGAGAACCATCTGGAATTTCGGCATTTTGATAAGCTGATTCATATGACTGGTATAAATTATTCAAGGGTAAGATGGATGCGGGCTTGATCAAGATTAGTTGTTGCTTTTAGTTGTGTTTTCATCTGTACTTTATAGAGTTTATTTCCTGTGTCTAGTGTGATTGGTTGCGAGACTAAAAATGTCGCTGTTCTTCCATCAGGAAAATAAAGCTCTGAAAACCATACGGGATGTTTATCGGTTTCGTTAAATAGTCGCACATAGACAAATTGATCAGCATTGGAAACATGCACCGAAGCTTCGAAGACCGTCGTCTTTATCTTGCCATATTTCGTACTATCAACATAAATCTTCAATCCGTCAACATCCTTCCAGTCATCACTGTTCCCTGTGCCAGTCCCGATAGGTATAAAAATTTCTCTTATCGGAGAAGTCGAGATTTTAGATGTTGTTGGCTGTGGTGATGGAGTGATCGTTGGCGTAGGCGTGGTAGTAGGTGATGGTGTTGCGGTAGGAGTGACTGCAATAGCAACTGGAACTGATTGAACAGAGAGTTTACTTTTATTCTGTAAAACCCAAAGATTGAGCGCTAACAAGTTGCCGCCAATCAATGCGCAAAAAAATAATAAGATTGTTCTTGGGATGAACGATTGGCTCACCTGCATTCTATGAATTAATCAACTTATACTTATAATAGCAGGTATTGGGAAGTATCTCAAATTAGCTTCTTTTCATTGATTCAATGAAGATGAGAAGGTTTTTTTGGTGGAGCGGATGGGACAACTTGACTATTTGCATAGATAAGGAGCGTGAGCATGATAAAGATCACGTTGAGATAGAATAGATTAATTAAAGGATTAGTGGTATATTCGCAAAGTGCTTTTCCTCCTTCGCCGAAGGCTGCAATGAGCAGATTGCAGACGCCTTTTACATGAGTATAGATAATAAACGGAATAGCAAAAATATTGAATGCGATAAGATAGCTTACGACATTCATATTAGTAGTTTTTCTGTTGAAAACTTATTAGGGTGAGTTTATCTATCGAGAGCGCGAAACATTCAGAACATCCGTTTATCCAATTGCTTCTATAAAAAATTTCAGTTTTTCTCGATGAAACAATTATAGTTTTGCAAAAAGGACAGATGTATTGCAATGGACTATTCTTTTTTGTATGAATACTCACTGTATATAGTATAATCCTTAAATTTACAGTATGTGATTAAATTGATTATTACGAATAACAAGGGGTGCTCAATAGCATATTGGACAACTTCGAAAAATTAATTAGCAGGTTCTTAGAGCATTGTACGATGGTTTTGGTATTTCTACTATTTATTACCCCAGTCCTCAACGGAATTCAATATCACATATTTTCCCGAAAGTTGTTTATCTTGACAAAGATCCGGATGCATTGACTGAGTACGATCCTGAAATAAACCTTCAGTTAGGTACAATATCTTCTACCGATTTAACACTGCGTCATACGAATTATCGGCTAAAACGAGGATCGTCTGGTGATATTTTCCCCAGCATTGTTACTCGAGCAGTTTTCGGTCCCACTCCTTCTCTGACATATTCTAGGTGTTCTATTCCGCTTTCGTCAATCCATAAACCGACTCTTTTACCTTCAGTGGTCATGCCATATAATTTGTACTTACGTTCTTCTCTGTAGGGAAGAATTTTTCTTGATGGATCTTTACGTGGGTCGTTGTAGGGATTAATAACACGGTGTTTTATCTGAGGATGCGTTGTGGCTTCATCAACCGATCTCGCTAATTCTAGAGCATCTTGGTCGTTGACAATAGTTTCGCTATCGTTGTAGGCGATTCCTGCAATTCTCCTATCAGCGTCTCTTTTTGTTGAGATTGTAACTTCATTCCAAGAGTAGAGAGTTCCCGCTCTCGGCCCTTCATATGAGTCCGATTGAAATCCCCATGAAAGTTTGAGGTCGATCTCAGTATGCAAAATGCATTTTTAATATCAGTAATCGTTAGAATGACGTCTCCGCAATAAAAATCATCTAGTATGCGAGCAGCTACTGCAAGCATTGATACAACAGGACTATTAATGAGATAAGCATGTTCCTCGTGTCGTTCCTGCTGAGTTACTCGTAATTGTTCTATCTGTTGTCGCAATCCCGGTAATTCATGGGTCA
This sequence comes from uncultured Gammaproteobacteria bacterium, assembly GCA_964485585.1. GTDB lineage: Bacteria > Patescibacteriota > Microgenomatia > UBA1406 > GWC2-37-13 > CAZAJT01. The sequence continues at coordinate 1,257 of CAZAJT010000056.1, read as the reverse complement.
TACAGAAATTATAGTAGGAGCTGCCTTTTAAGTCAAATACTATAAGCTTAATACGTAATCCTCTACACAGCCCGAGAGTGCGGGAGGTTGTTGGAGAGCCGTTATCTACTGAAAATGCAGTAAAACAATTTCTTGAGGAATAGGTAAAGGAACATGTTGAGTCGTCTAAGTAGAGAGTTATTGAAACTTTTAATTCTTGGGTGACTGGATGGACTCCTTTCGAATCCAAGTAGGCCAACTTTGTCTAACAGATTTTTATTTAGCCTCAAATTATTTATGCTAAAATATTGATATGGCTGAAAATAAAATTAGTTCGGTAACTTTTATTGATTTAGATGTAATAACATCGCGTTGTGTGACTGAAGTAATGCCTCCTTCTCTAAATTCATGGAAACAAATAAAAGATGATATTATGCCTTTTGAAAGGTTGCATTTTGGTGAAGATTTTGGGGAAGACGAACTTGTCGGCGCTTTTGAAAATCCTGAAGCGATTATTGTTGTTACCCGCGACCAAGTAACAACCAAAATAGTGGGTTTTACGTATGCCGAACCTGTTCAAAAGGTGTATAGAGAAGATTTTCATCCCGAGCGTAAGCAACTGCCTCATACAGCCTATATTCAAAATACTGCATTGAGTCCAGATTATATCGGGCACAAATTAGTGGGGCCAATGATAGAACGACTAGAGGCAGAATTGATAGCAAAAGGATATCTCTTTATAGAACGTGATTCGATAGTGTCTCATGGTTATGCAGATAATATTAAAAAAAATTATAAAGATCGTATTGTATTGGTAGCACCTCATGAATCTAGGTGGGGGGAACAAATCTTTTTTAGAATTAAGTTGACTTATCCGTGAGGATTTTCAACCATGTCGCGTATGGAGATTGGTAACCCATAGATATTAATAATGCTTGCATGGGTTTATTATAGGTATAAACACGACTATCTAATCTTGATATTTTATTTTCTTTAGCAATTTGCTCAATCTTAGCAATTAACATTCTGGCAATTCCCAATCTTCTATAATTTTTAACAACATAAACATCATCAATGTAAATAATTTTTTGATGATTAAAAAAATAGCCAATGTTTTTTAAATATGCGACAATTAGTCCAGCATTTACTCCTTCGATTTCCGCGATCAATATGTATCCTTTGTTATTTTTAATCGATTCGACATAGAAATCTTCAGACTCAAAATTTTTTAATACTCTTGGCTGAAATCCCCATGCCTTTTAAGGCTGGGGATGAAAG
>CAZAJT010000055.1:0-5877 GCA_964485585.1 uncultured Gammaproteobacteria bacterium | reverse complement strand
GAAATCAATAATTGTTTCTATTATAAACCACTCGCAGAGGAAATGCAACTGTCTAAAGAAAGGGTAAAAAACAACAACCCATAGTATAATATGGCTATGTCGAGAGATGAAATGCAACCTCAAATGACTGACGCCTTGCAACGGCCTACTTCGCTCCGACTGTTCCGTGGTACTCCTGCTCAACAAGAACAGATTTTTTATCAGTATCTTGAGGGGCAAGCACTTGCCGACAGATACACAGATTTCAATACCATTGTAGATACCTACAATCTGGAGAATAGAAAAATTCTCACACAGGATCTTGAAACTCGTCACGAATTGAATTTAACCATACTGACATTATTGAGTCACCAAACAATAGCTTCAGCATATCTACAAATGCATGACGAATTAGTAAGACAAAATGGGCTAGATGAAAGCTCGTTTGCTAATTTTTTTGCTACTTGCGTGGCTCTCAACTCAGTCTATTGGAACGATGTAGTAAAAAGTATCATTGCAGGACAATTTGGCGAAGAAGTTCCAGTTTTTAGTAATTTTGAGGATGTAATTAATGACGCATTTCGTCGTGTACCTGAATTTTCAGATCCTCCATGGTGGTTGGAGCGCTCATCGTCTGAATGGCGGTTATTCCTGAAACAACACGCTAACTTCCGCCATTATTTGGTATCAGAAGACAACAGGATAACGAGAAAATCAGGTAAAGAGAAAAAAGATGCTCGAGGTATCACAGCGACAAATTATTTTCCAGAATGGTTTGATTTTTCCTTTCATGCTCCTCTCCCTCCTCATGAACAGGTTTCCGCTACATTGACAGAAAATACAGAGTTGCTCGATATTGCTTTTACTGAGTGGCATGACAGCGGTGAAAAGTTAAGAGCGACTATGGAACAATCTGCCGTACAACTTGCTGATAGATTGCATCCCATATATAGATCACGAGATATTTTTCTTGCAGAGAATCCAAATCTTGCATCGCTTATTCTAATGCTTAATGCCTATGAACGGGTAAATGTAAAACCAGAAGCAATGGCAACTCCCATACGAGAGTTCTTTTCTCACCATGGTATTCCCCATGAAATTATTGCTTTATATATCGAGGAGCTCATGAGATTGAATGCTATAAATTCTCCACAGAATCTTAAGAATATCTTAGATCGATCAAAAGCAACACAATCTAGATACAGATATGGAGAAAAACTACCGCGTGCCATCAGATACCGACTCATACCTCTTTTACGAATTCTCTCGGATGACGAGCTTGAATTCATACAAGAACTAATGGAAGAAGAAAACACGATGGAACCTGTTATTTGGGAGTTGGCACAGCTGATTAGATATCGTCAGAGAAATGGAAATGGACAAAAACCAGCTGAAAGAAAAAATCATTTAGTAAGCGATCTTCAGGAGGTCACACAATTTGGCGTTCAATGGGTGTTACAACAGAGAGAATGGGCGTTTGGAGAATTAAAAGCGGTTGCAGATGCAGCTATACGTGCTTCAGCTGCGCAGCCTATTAGCATAACGGGGAGATCACAAGCTATTGAAGCCATTGAGGAAGTTACTCTTGAATTTCAGGAAAGCCTTGTTGAGACACAAGAACAATCGCGGTACGGAAATCTTAAGGGGTGGAAAATATTCTATGCTACCGATGAACTTATTGATGAGAGGCATCTTGTAGAGTTTGCCGGCAGGACACTGGAGGAGCTCACGGAAGAGTTCAAAAATTTTATCGTAAAGGAAGGTATTTCCTGTTCAGTAAAATCAAGCAGTATAATCAGTGCGTTAAATTATATTGCCGGGCTTCCGAAAGAAGCCGAACAAATGGGAAAACGAAAACAAGTGAAAGGAGTATTATATAAAAAAGTACCACGCCAAGGGGTACGTATATTTTATAGAAAACCACCAGATGATCCACATATCATCATCTTCTTTATTTACCAGAAAAAAGCTATGAAATATGATCTTGAAGAATGATTATCTCCCCAACCCCACCAGATTCTTTATTTCCGCAACTTTTTTCGAAGAACGGCTTATTGCAAAATCACGCCCCTCATTCAACACGTTCGTCAAATAACTCTGATCAGCACGAATCTCACGGTATCGTTTTTGAATCTTCTCGAGAGCGGAAACGACAACCTCCGCCAATTCTTCTTTAAAGGACGCATATCCCATTCCGGCATACTGATTCTCCAACTCTGCAACGGTCTTCCCGGAAAGGTTCGAGTAGATCGCAAGAAGATTGGAAAGTGCCGGTTTATCTGCGCCCGAACGAACCTCGTTACCTGAATCCGTAACCGCGCGTTTGATTTTACTGCGCACCGAATCGAGATCTTCGAGTAGATTAATTGTCCCGCTGGGATCCTTATCTGACTTACTCATCTTTGCATCCGGATTCTGCAAACTCATGACGCGTGCGGCAGTCTTATCAATCATCACTTCGGGCAGTTTGAAGACTTCACCGAATGTTTTGTTAAACTTCTCCGCGAGATCTCTTGTTAACTCTATGTGCTGTTTCTGATCTTCGCCAACCGGCACGAGATCGGTGTCATACAAGAGAATATCAACCGCCATCAGTGCCGGATAGTTAAATAAACCGACAGACGTCCCCTCCTGCTGTTTCTGACTCTTATCTTTAAACTGCGTCATGCGACTGAGCCATCCCATCGGCGCAATACAATCAATAATCCACGCTGCATACGGATGATCAGGATTTTCTGATTGAATAAAAATCTTCGACTTGCGCGGATCAATGCCGCATGCTATGTACAATGCTGCGAGCTCAAGATTCTTCTCCCGAAGCGTTTTAGGATCTTGAGGAACAGTAATGGCGTGCAAATCAACGATACAGAAAATTAGTTCATGGTTATTAGGTGACCGGCCATCGGCTCTCGGCTCTCGGCCATCGGCTCCTTGCAGCTTCACCCACTGCCGGATTGCGCCAATATAGTTGCCAATGTGTAGGTCTCCCGATGGCTGAATACCGGAGAATACTGTTTTTTTCATTTTGTTGTTTGTCATCCCGAACTTGTTTCGGGATCTTCAAATGTTGTTATCCCGCATGACAACATAACAAATTATACTTAACACTTTAAAAAAAGTGTAATATATAATTACTTTGAACTATGACAACAGAAGAAAGACTTTCGCTTATCAAACAAGTCGGGGAAGAAATTGTTACCGAAGATGAACTGAAAACTCTTCTCGAATCGGGCGAACAACTCATCGCTTACGACGGTTTTGAACCTTCCGGACAGATCCATATCGCCCAAGGGATACTGCGCGCTATAAACGTAAATAAAATGATTAAGGCGGGCGTCAAATTCAAAATGTGGGTGGCCGACTGGCACGCGATGGCCAATAACAAAATGGGTGGTGATCTGGAAAAGATCAAAACGGTTGGCAACTATTTTATCGAAGTATGGCGAGCAAGCGGCATGGACTTGAGTAACGTTGAGTTCCTCTGGGCTTCAGACATGGCGAAAAATGCAGATTACTGGAAACTCGTCGTACAGGTTGGGAGAACGAATGCCTTGCGGCGTTTTATCCGCACTGCCGAGATGATGGGGCGGCAGGAATCTCTGGATACACTCACTGGCGCAAATATTATCTACTCTTGCATGCAGGTTGCCGATATTTTTATGCTGGGTGCGAAAATCACTCAGCTTGGCATGGATCAGCGCAAAGTAAATATGCTCGCTCGGGAGATTGGTCCACAGCTTGGTTTCTGGAAGCCCGTTGTGGTGAGCCATCACATGCTCATGGGATTGGGAAAACCACCTCAACTAACCTCCGAGTCTAACGAGTCAAATGAAAAAACTTCGGAGCTTAAAGACAAAACAAAACGCACGATCGAGCTTAAGATGTCAAAATCTCATCCTGATTCTGCCATCTTCATGACCGACACGCTCGAAGATATTACCCGAAAGATTAACAAAGCATGGTGTCCGGAAGGCATAACAACAGAAAACCCTGTTCTTGAGTATGCAAAATACATACTGTTTGAATCTTTCAATGAACTTCAGATTGAACGTCCGGACAAATTTGGAGGTACTATAATATTACGTTCGTATGCTGAAGTTGAACAACAATACGCAAACAAAGAAATCCATCCGCAGGATTTGAAACAAACCGTAATTAAGCTCCTTGATCAACTCCTCCAACCAATCCGAAGACACTTTGAAACGGACGAAAACGCCAAACAACTTCTGCAGACAGTCCAAAGCTACCAAGTCACCCGATGATTAGCTTGTCATCCCCGTGAAGACGGGGATCCAGTCTATGATTTAATAAAACATATTGTGAAACAGAACATTAAAGGAATAGTTATTAGTCTGGATTCCCGCCTCCGCGGGAATGACACAGAGTGAGTACAAATAACCTTTTATAAAGAAGTAAATCATTAATACTAAAATGACCGCCACAACCGTAAAGTATAATGCTCTATACTTGATCATATGACCACTACTCCCCATCTCCCCACCCGCTGTCGACAACTGAAAGAAAAAACGAAAGAATTACTATCGTTTGAATCAGCCCAACAAGCATATGATGCGTTTCTGGAATCGGGAGATAAAACACATCTACAGCAGGTCGTAAACGCAATAGATTCTGCACATCAATTGCTACAGGAATTTCAGACTGATGCGATAAATCTGGTAGAACGTTGGTACGATAGAGAAGGAGGATCTCAATCAATACCGTTGAAAGACTATCTTATTGCCGAATCTTCGGGAAGATTAATATTGGATAATAGAGATAATGTGATCGCTCCTATTGCTAGAACACTTGTATATTTTCCGGCGCTTATAAGAAAAATCACAGGAAACATTACTCTCAAGAATAATCAACACTTACAGCATCTTGATTACCTTGAAGAAGTCGATGGTAATTTCAATGCTCAATCATTACGAGAACTTACATCTATGCATCGATTGAGAAAAATCAACGGCGATGTCTATTTCCGAAGGCTTGCTGTAGATAATTTTCCCAGCATAGAATTTATTACTGGAAACCTCGAATTGGTTTTTTTTGAAAACGTGCAATTTCCTCACCTAAAGAAAGTGGGGAATGATGTGCTATGTTTTACTGCAAAAGGCTTGTCATTTCCAGAACTTGAAGAAGTTGGCGGCACTTTATCGGTTGGTGAAAATAATAAATATATGCGCTTGAAAAAGGTGGGGGGAATTCTTCGCTTAGAGCGAAGTCCATTCAGCAAGATTCGACAATTCCGAAGAGCCCTCCCAATACTTCAGGAAATAGGGAATATCGGTGGTGCTTCCATACGGCTTCCCGATACCAATATGGGTATAACCCCAACACAAATAGAGGGACTGAAAGATGGCCTCTTAAGACTCCGTGATAGGGGAAAATTACGATTTACTGGTAAAATCCTATGACTGCCACTTTACTCCCTCCCCGCTGCAGATGGTACCAGTCACGACTGCCGGATTTTCAGACTGAACTGGATAAAATATTTCAATCATTTGACACGTTCGTGCAAAAGGGAGACGCTGGTTTGATTGAAAATCTTGCAATGAGACTCCAATCATTTGAAGAATTAAGAGATGCATTTTTTTCTTGAGGCAAAAGGACTACACGTATGATTTCGCTTGAGCCTACGCGAAGAGTTGTATTTAAAGGCGATCTGATAGCTGGAGCGCAACAGATTGAGAAATTACGGTCACGGATTGAAATTATGGGTGACATCGCTGTTATTCCATAAAACTCTAACGATATGATAAGATAAATGTGATATGGAAGAGAATAATCTCAGTGAACTTTGTAAACTCATCCGTTATGATATTCTTACTGCGACAACCGAGGCTGGATCTGGACATCCGACATCTTCACTCTCTAGCGTAGAACTCATGGCAACGT
>CAZAJT010000054.1:0-5956 GCA_964485585.1 uncultured Gammaproteobacteria bacterium | reverse complement strand
GCCCGTTAAAGTGGTACGCGAGCTGGGTTCAGAACGTCGTGAAATCTATAATCGCGACCTTTTATGGTAACATGAAAGATAAATTTGGCTAATAACGGTGAAGCCTTCCTTTGAAAAAAGATGGTAATACCGTGGGAAGTCGAGGTATGGTTGAAAAAACTAAAGCTTATATTGCTGGTTTTCTTGATGGAGATGGTTCTATATTCTTGCAATTGATACGTCGTACGGATTATAAGTATGGCTACCAAATACGTGCAAGCATTGTATTTTTTCAGAAGAGTCAGAATAGGAAAATTCTCAAGTGGTTGATTCACAAATTTCGTTGTGGATACATTCGAGATCGAAATGATGGACTTTCCGAATATACAATAGTCGGCTTTAAGGAAGTTGAAAGAATTCTTGAAGAACTAGAACCTTATCTTCTCATAAAGAAACCACAAGCGAAACTCGCTCTTAGAATTATAAGGCGCATGGAAAAAATCACTAAATTAAATCGTGGTTTGATACTACGTATTGCTAAAGAAGTAGATAAATTTAGTCAGTTAAATAATTCTAAAAAAAGATCTAATAGACTCGAGCTATTAAGGAAGTTTCTTAAATAAGTACCTTTGACCCCGTATCGACTGATTTCGCTTCATCAAAGACGAATGAGATGGTCAGACTTAAGTAATAAGAGGCCATCATATGCCAACTCCTATATTCCTTAAATGGATTTATAGGATGAAGATATAGTCAGCGCCATTCGAAAGAATGGAACGTAAAGTAACAAAAACTTTACTCTAGGAGTAATATCCTATAGTGTGGAGACAGTTCGGACTCTATCCTGTGCAGGCGTTTAGATTCTTAAGGGGAGTTCCGCCTAGTACGAGAGGACTGGCGGGAGGTGATCCCTGGTGTACCGGTTGTCCCATAAGGGCATCGCCGGGTAGCTATATCGCCACCTGATAAGCACTGAAAGCATATCAAGTGCGAAGCAGCCCCCAAGATAAGGAATCCATATCAGTCCGCCAGTAGATTACTGGCTCGATAGGCGTCAGGTGTAAGCTTCGCAAGGAGTTTAGCCGAGACGTACTAATGGACAATCTCCCATCTCTTTTGTTAGTTAAAAGTAATTTCGTTGTTCCATTGTTCGATTGCCCAATTGTTCAAATATAATTGTTTACTAAAACTTCAAGCGCATATTAGTAAAAACAATAAGTTGATTAATCTCCTTCGGCAATATTCTAACCTCTTTTAATACATGTTCATATTGTTCAGCCGCAAATATACCTCTCATACTACATTTAGTAGTCCAGTCTTCAACTTCTTTAACTGATCCATGACTGTAATTGTAAAACTTAATCTTATCTTTTTTACCATACCTGCCAAATCCCTCTGCAAGATTTGCTGATATTGAATCAGTAGCCTTCACAAGCTGTATTCCTATCGTATGTTTCTCAAACGTCTTCCAACCCAAAACGATATTCCAGATATAATTAGATAGACGTAATGGTCTCATATAACAATCAATATCTGAAAGTTCAAGAAATTTCATAGTGACAGAATTATTTAATCACAAAAAAGTTTGTTTGTTTGTAGATTATATTCAACAAGTGTTAACGAACTTTCAACAGTCGAGCAGTTGAACAATAGATCAATAGGGCAGTTGATTCTATATAGGATTTAATATAAGATAAAAGATGATGATAATTCTTGCCATTGACCCTGGTATAGAGAAAGTTGGCTATGCGTTTTTTGAAAAGAAAGTGAACGGACATACTACATTTAGGTATATTTTCTCTGGTCTTATTAAAACCTTAAAAACAGAAGAGCATCAAGACCGTATATGTAGTGTTTACAATCAACTAAGGACAATAGTAGATAAGCAGAAACCCGATCTTATCGTGTTTGAGCAATTGTTTTTTTTCAAAAACGCAAAGACAATAATTAAAGTAAGTCAAGCACAAGGAATTATCTTATTACTAGCAGCCCAAAAAAGCATTCCAACGAAGTTACTCACGCCACTTCAGATAAAATCTATCATTACTGGATATGGAAACGCTGATAAGAAATCTATACAGAAGATGCTGCCGTTACTCCTAAATCAAGAAATTCATTGCACAGAGGACGATCAATCAGATGCGATTGCTTGTGGTCTCGCATACTGTTATCTGAATGAAAAGCTTATATAGTTATGTGTTATGCGTTCTGAGTTATGAGCGATTTCTAGCTCAAAACTCACAACTCAGTACTCAGAACCTATCAATATGAAACAAGTTGTGCTGATAATAATGGACGGATATGGCATTGCGCCGCCCGGGCCGGGAAACGCAATTCATCTAGCTAATCCTCCGAATATCTCCTCATATTTTCACACGTTTCCAAATACCACACTGAAAGCATCGGGAGAATCAGTCGGTTTACCCGCTCAGGAAGTGGGAAACACTGAAGTGGGACACTTGAATCTTGGCGCCGGAAGAGTAGTGTATCAGGATTTACCGCGTATCAACATGAGTATTGCCGATGGAAGTTTTTATGAAAACCAGTCTCTTCTCAAAGTTACCGAGCATCTCAAAAGAACTAGTGGCACATGCCACATACTTGGTTTGGTTGGTCATGGCGCGGTACACTCTTCGATAGATCACCTCTATGCGCTCCTCTTCTTTGCAAAGGAGCAAAAGCTTCCTCAGATTCGTCTCCATGTTATCACTGATGGGCGAGATTCTCCGCCAAAATCCGCGCTCGATATAATCAAAGGAGTCGAAGAAAAGATCCAAGGAAATCAAAATTGTTACTTCGCAAGTGTCATGGGAAGATATTTTGCTATGGATCGAGACCGCCGCTGGGAGCGGATAGAGAAAGCGTATCGTTGCCTAACTCAAGGAGAGGGAAGAAAAACTCCAACCATTCAGGAAGCGGTTGAAGCGTCATATAAGGAGGGTAAAACAGACGAGTTTATTGATCCAGCAGTAGTCACGAAAGATGGAGCGCCGGTGGGTCTTATCAAAGAGGGCGATGCAGTAATTTTTTTCAACTATCGCATTGATCGTCCCCGTGAATTAACCAAAGCGTTTGTGCTTGACGACTTTGAGCAAAAGGCCAATATATCAGGTTCCTACGATCCCTATGAAACAAAATATTACAAAACCCATCTCCAACAAAATCTCCCACAAACGAAGGAAATAGCACCGTTTCAACGCGGCGAGAAAATAAAGGATCTGTTATTTCTCACAATGACTGAGTATGAGAAAGAACTTCCGGTCGCGATAGTATTTCCCCAGATTACCGTGACGATATGTTTGGGAAGAGTGCTTTCTGATCATGGCATCCCGCAATTAAGAATGAGTGAGTCAGAAAAGGAACGTTTTGTTACATTCTATTTTAATGGACAGCGAGACCTTCCGTTTCCTATGGAGGACAGGATTATCATACCTTCGCCAAAAGTCCCGACTTATGATCAAAAACCAGAAATGTCAGCGTATGAAACCACGCGTGAACTTATTAATCAACTAAATCAAAATAAATACAATTTTTTATTGCTCAATTTTGCTAATCCGGATATGGTTGGTCATACCGGTAATATCGAAGCAACAGTGAAAGCAATAAAGATCGTGGATGAATGTGTAGGAAAGATCGTAGATGCGGCACTGAACACTAATACCGCAGTATTTATAACCGCAGATCACGGCAATGCAGAACAGAAAATTAATCCTAAAACTGGTCAGATCTCAACAGAGCATACTGATAATCCAGTGCCGTTTCTTGCCATTAGCAAAGAATTGCAAGGAAAGTTTATGAAGTTGCAAACCGGAATCCTAGCTGATATGGCACCAACCATTCTTGCCACCATGGGAATTCCAAAGCCTTCAGAGATGACAGGAAGAAATCTCTTAGACGAAATAAAACTTTAACCTGCTTTTGTGTCAGCTTCTTCCCGTGATATCCAAGAACGTTTTGTTTTCTGTTGGAGTGTGAAATCTCTAGTAATTTCATCAACATATATTGCGACAGTAAGACGGGGAGTTAATACACCGTGCCTATCTCTATCAAACTCTATATTTCGATATGCTGTCGCTCCAATGTAAACCCCATCGGTCTTAAATTCATCCTTTAAAATTCTTTGAATTGTTGTATGCAGATTTTCACCTGGCCTAATTTTATCTGCGAATGTTAGCGCAGATTGCGAACTTGCAAATGGCACAAATTCCTGATTTTCTTTAACATAAATATAAACAACAGGCTTCACAAATATTTTTCTACCGGGATTACATATATCAAATCCGCTAAAATTAATAATTGTGACATCCTTGCGATAATATTCATAAAAACTTCTTGGAATAAGAGCTTCATTGTACATTGCAACAAAAAGGGTAAGATCAGGCGCAACTTTATAACTAAATTCAGAAACAGCTTCTTGAGGATTGTTATCTTCAAAATCGATAAAGTAATATAAAAGTGCCGGATTGACAATATGCATACTACCGTCTTTTTCTGAGCGTGCATAACAGAGTAAACTTTTGAAGAAAATAAAGAGAATAGTAAATCCCCGATTTTTTAATATGGTGTTTACTTTGGTATTTATAGTATCTGAAAAGTATACTTGACCTGCAGAAGCGTCTAGAAGATCCTTATCAGTAGGCAGGTAGCTATTAAGGCCGGGGTTAAATATTTTATAGCCAAGTAGAGATCCGATATGTCGAAAAAGGTTCATACTACTATTGTCAAGTCTGCTGATTTGCAAAGTAACAGTAAAACCATTGCTGGTAAGGTTTCTTGTGTTTTGAGTTGTAATAAGTTTTATCGAAACCCGATGGGGTTGATCAACATAAGAAAGTTCTACTAAGTGTTTATCGACACAGTTTATCTGGGGATAATTGAGAGCTCTTAACTTAGATATAATTTTTTCAAACTCAAGTTCAGGATCGATTACGTCCTTCCTTTTTAAATAGTAGGTAACGTTATTCATACATTGTAATTTTACCTTAGTTTGCTCCGATATGCCTGAGGATCTCAACAGCATAACGCGATCCTGCATGCAGTGCTTTTTGAATATCCTGCGATTTATAGTATTCAGCAATAAAACCTGAAGTAAATCCATCGCCCGCGCCGGTTGCATCAACGACCTTCTTGATCGGAATAGCTTTCTGATAATATCTCACACCTTTTGAATAAGCATAGCTTCCTTTTTCTCCATCAGTAACGATCAGTAAAACATCCTTCAACCGCTCATAATACTTCGTCACGTCGCTATTGAAATGTATATCACGATAGTCTCTCTTAATAAGTTCGGCGAATTCATGACCGTTGACGATAAGTATATCGATTAAAAATAAGTAATTTTCTAGTTGCCGTTTTGATCTTCTGCAATCTTTAGCCCCCAGGTTTGCTACGACAAATATTTTTTGTTGCTTGAAGAATGTAAGTAGCTTTATTCTTTCAGATAAAGAAACATCCGGAACATTGCCAAAATATACATATCTTGTTTGCTTTAATCGCATAAGCTGTGTTTCATTTTTTATCAGGTGCTGATGAGGACTTTCAAAGTTGACAATTGAACGATCACCCTCTCCATTGAGTAAGATGGTAGATATGTTAATATAGTCATCCACAAGCTGACAAAGATAGGTTGATACGTCCTCCTTCCTCAAGGCATCAATGATTACTTCCTTAAACGGATTATTTCCTATTATTCCAAGGACTGCAGTTTTCAATCCGTTATGTGAAGCACCTACCGCAACATTTGCTCCACCGCCACCCACTCCCGAGTAGAAATAGTTGGTAAAATATTTTCCACCCACTGCCAGTTGGAATCTGCCCTCGCGAAATGTTAACGACCTATCTTTGAAATAAAGATCAATTGCAATGTTGCCGATGGAAATAAGGTCAAACATAAGAACAATATAACATAGTTCTGAGTCATGAGCACGAGTTTCGCACTTCCTGTCATCCTGAGGAGTGAAGCGACGAAGGATCTCTG
>CAZAJT010000053.1:0-5979 GCA_964485585.1 uncultured Gammaproteobacteria bacterium | reverse complement strand
ATAACTAATGATAATATTCATTTTTCGAATCATCCTGTTTTCCAACGTGGTGATATTTCGTTCTAGAACACTTGTTCTTCGTTCAAACTTTTGTTCCAAAGAAACGATATTCTTTTTTACTGGTATTAATTCTTCTCGTATCAATGACTGAATGGCTGAAAGATCTTCTTTCGTTAACATATTACCACTGTAACATATGTTTTGTAATTTGTCAGTCGCTTATATGCTACATTGGTGCTTAATTTTTTCAAGTTCATCTTTGGCTTCTGATTCAGTGATGTTTCGTTCGTGAGATCCAAAGTAAAAACGGAGCGTAATATTATTCTGATACTGATTAACAAATTCTACCTTATCCAATAATGGAGACGTTTTTTTTGCATTTTGAGATATATCCTCAAACGTTATAGCGGGGTCATACTGAATAGTAAGGTCAAGCTTAACTATTGCGTATTGACTTGGCGGGGTATACGTTGTTACGATCTGATAATAATTGGCAAGTGGCTGGAAATTCAGCTCTGCAAGTATGACGTTTTGTTTTATTGTCATCTTATCCTGATACATTGGTTTGAGTTGACCAATATATCCGATTGATTTGTCATTTACGTACATTCCAGCTTGAATATTGGGAGAGAACATCTGCTCGCTGCTATTTTTAAATGTGATGTTGCTAATATTGAGCTCTGTCAGTAATGCTTCAATAATCCCCTTTAGGTCAGAAAAACTAGTATTTGTTGAAAATGAAAGTTTGTACTGTTCGTCCGGTAATTCACCTTCTTTAGGATGGTAAACCTTGGCAATCTCGAAGAACTTTAGAATATCTTTTTTCCCTTGGTTTTCCTTCATGTTCTTTATAAGAGATGGTAGTAGTGAGCGTCTCAGGTATCGAATCTCTTCGGATATGGTATTTTGTATTTCAAGATGGTCTTTGGGATCGAGATCAAACAAAGTGAATAAATCGCCGGAAACCATAGAATAATTCATGACCTCGTGTAACCCAATGTTTTTGAGAAAATGCTTAACTTTTTGTTGCAGAGTAAATAGCGTTTCAATTTCCTTCGGCTGCTTAATATATATTGTCGGTTGTATTACATTTGGCAGTTGATAATAACCATACACTCTTGCAATTTCCTCAACAATATCTTCTTTAATCTCAATATCGTCTTTTCGCCACGACGGAATCATTATTTGATAGGTTTGACTGTGCTTTTTTTGAGCTTGGAAACCGAGATTGTTTAATATCGCTATCACTGTTTCTTCCGATATATCTACTCCCATTACTCGTCTTATATCATCTTGAGACACATTGATAATATTCATTTTGTACGGATTTGGGTAAATGTCATATATTTGAGAGGCGACTTGCGCACCTGCATAATTCTGTAAAAGTTCTACTCCATAAGTAAGCGTTGGCTCGACGCGTTCCTCATCAAGACCTTTTTCAAAATATGTTGCAGCAATGGTGCGTTGCCCCGTCACCATAGAAGTTCTCCGTATTTTTTGCTTACTATATGTTTGCACGAACAATACTACGTTTTTCGTTGATGATTTGATAGACGAACTAAATCCTCCCATAATACCGCAGAGATCTACAATCTGTCCATTGCCGTCTTCTATAACAATATCCCCGCCTGCTAATACGAATTCTTTATCATCGAGTGTCTTTATTTTTTCTCCCTTTTTACTTTCACGCAGAATCATCACGCCCTTTCCTATACCATCATAATCAAACATATGGGTTGGCTGTCCGAGCGAGAGCATGAGGTAATTGGAGATGTCAACAACGTTGTTAATCGATTTAATATCGCACATTTGCAAGCGTTTCCGTATTATTTCTGGAGCAGGTTTTACATGAATATTAGATAGTATAACCGCCGAAAATCTTGAACAGAGTGTGAGATCGGCAACAGTTACCTTGAGAGCCAGTTTGTTTGACGGTGTAATCTGATTGAAGGAATAGAATGAAAGAGGATTGTGTTTTATCCGTGCCTTTTTACCAAACATAGGTAAAATTGCCTGCGCCTCCAAAGCGATACCAAAGACCGATGCCATATCTACTCTGTTTGAGGTGACTTCGATATCAAATACATAATCATCATCCACTTTTTCAATACGCTCAATAGAAGGACCACTGAGAGACAAATACTTCTGCAGCTCATACGGATCAGCATCAGTATCGAGATACTCGAGAAGCCAGTTGTAGGTAATTTTTATGTTCATAACTCGAAACTCGTTAAAATTGCTCCAAAAATCTAATATCTCCGTTGTATAAAATCCGAATATCATCCAACTTGAGGCCTTCCTTCATCATAAATGTTCTTTCTACTCCAATGCCAAATGCCCAGCCGGTATACTTTTCCGGATCCATGTTACCTGACTTGAGCACATTTGGATGTACCATACCGGCGCCACCCAACTCAAGCCAACCAGATTTACACACCTTACACTTTGCATCGTTCATGATTCCAGTACCACCACACACATCACAGGTGATGTCAACTTCAAAAGACGGTTCGGTAAATTGAAAATGAAACGGCCGAAGTCTCGTCTCTCTCTTCTCACCGAAAAATTCTTTTGCGAAATAATCAATGGTTCCTTTCAAGTGAGTAATATTTATTTCTTTATCAATGCAGAGACCCTCAAACTGATGAAACATGGGTACATGAGTAGCATCCCAGTTGGGGCGATAACATTTCGCAATATTTATCATACGGACAGGTGGTTGGCCGAGACGCATCATTTCCCGAATCTGTCCTGATGAGGTATGAGGAGTAAGCACCATTTTTCCGTACTTCTCGTGTTGGGGAAATTGTACGAAAAATGTCTCAAAATCATCGCGTGCCGGATGATCAGAAGGCATATTGAGCGACTCAAACGAAAACCATTCCCATTCTACTTCAGGGTATGACATGCGAATAAATCCTATTCTCTCAAAGATGCGTGATATTTCTTCTATTGCGTATGTCACCATGTGAAGGCTTCCTTTCGGATAAGATAGGCCGGGAAGCGTTATGTCAACAAATTGGTCTGATTCTTGAGTATGAAGAATCTGGTTCTTTTTTACAAGAAGTTTTTGCCCTATAATTTTTTTGGTCTCGTTCAGCCTCGATCCGTATTCTTTTCGCTTTTCAGGAGAAAGATCCTTCAATCGCTTCATGTGTTCATTCATTCGTCCATTTCGACCAAGATAGATAGTGTAAAGCTGTTCATAGTCATGCAGAGATTGAATTTTTTTCAGCTCATTATGAAATGATGTAAGAAGCTCATCGACAGTATTCATATCTTCTGATTATACAGGAGGATTATTTCACCTTTTCAACAATCTTCTCAAATGTTTTCGGATATTCTACTGCAATCTGCGCGAGCACTTTCCGGTCAAGCAGGACATTTTTTTCTTTCAGAAGATGTATAAAACTGTTATAGGTAAGTCCGGCATTTCGTACTGCTGCATTTAGGCGGATAATCCAGAGCTGCCTGAAATCTCTCTTTCTTCGTTTTCTTCCCGCAAAGGCATATTCTCCGGCGTGCAATACCGCTTCTTTCGCTTTTTTTATCTGCTTACTGCGGGTCATCCAATATCCTTTAGCAAGCTTTAAGATTTTTTTATGTTTTCTTTTTGTTACAACACCACCTTTTATGCGTACCATAGATTGTCTGCTAGTTAGTATTTAGTATCTAGTATTTAGAAATTAGGAAAATTTTGTTTTGTTTACAATACATATTTCCTAAATACTATATTCTAAATACTAAATACTATTTCACTCCCAGCATTTTTTTCACCTTTTTCCCAAATGTTCCGGTTAATGCTTTCAATCTCTTTAATCTTCTGATATGCGATTTGTTTTTTTTAGAACGCAAATGTCTCAAATAATGAGATCTGTGTAATACTTTACCGCTTTTTGTTACTTTAAATCGTTTTGCTGCCGATTTTCGCGTTCTCTGTTTTGCCATATTATATTAAATTCATTTCTTTTTAGCTACAACTGCCCGAATTACTCTTCCCTCAAGTCGCGGCTCCTTGGAAATATTTACCTCTCCAAGATCAATAATAAATTTCCTGAGCAACCCATAACCCATCTGCTGTTTTCCCATTTCTCTTCCTTTCAACCCAAGATTAAGACGTACTTGGTATCCGTCATTCAGGAATTCTCTCCCTTTTTCTACCAGACGTTCAAGGTCAGATGGTGCAATAAATAAAGATAACTTGATATCTTTCACTACACTCTTTTTCACCCCTTTTTTTGCTTCCTTCAATTTTTTTTCCTCTTGATACAGAAATTTCTTGAAATCGATGATTTTTGCAACAGGCGGACTGGCAGTGGGTGCAATAAGAACAAGATCGAGCTCCTGATCCAGTGCCAATTTTAATGCCTCCTGTTTATTTAGTATTCCAACCTGTTTATTTTCGTGGTCAATGACTCGTAATGATTCAGGTCGAATATTATAGTTAATAAAATAATACCTTTTTGGTATTGTCGGTTTACGCGTATTTCTCAATAGATTTCCTTAATTGATCAATGAACTGATGGAGTTCGATTTGACCTTTGTTCTCACCTTCTCTGGTGCGGATAGAAATGAGGTGCTTCTCAATTTCTTTGTCTCCTATTATAACCATATGGGGTATTTTTTGCAAGGTAGACTCGCGGATCTTATGTCCGATCGTTTTATTTTCGGCGTCGAGCTCAACACGCAGTCCTTGCCCTTGCAATGTTCCAAGCACTTGTTTCGCATAGTTCAGGTGACGATCGGCAATGGGGAGAATTTTTACCTGTACCGGTGAAAGCCAGAGTGGAAAGGAGCCTGCAGTGTGCTCGATGTATACCGATAGAAATCGCTCAAGAGAACCCATCAGCGCAAAATGAATCATGACTGGAGTTTGTTCTTTTCCCCGGGCGTCCACATAGGTCAAGCCAAAACGTTTCGGCTGCACAAAGTCGAGCTGCGGAGTGGCGAGTTGCCATTCTCGTCCCAAAGAGTCATGAACCATAAAATCAATCTTTGGTCCATAAAAAGCAGCCTCGCCCTCAGCAATGTAGTGGTCAAGCTTATTTTGTTTTGCGATCTTGAGTAAAATACTTTGTGCCTGGTGCCAAAGATCAGGCTCTCCGAGATACTTTTCTGGATGGTTTGGATCAATAAGCGATATCCGAGCGCGATAACTCATCTGCAGTTTGTCATAAAACTCCTTAACAATGCCAATTAACATGGTATAGATTTCCTCAATCTGCTCTGGAGCACAGAAGATATGACTGTCGTCTTGAGTTGCTGATCTTACGCGCGATAAACCAATGAGTTCTCCAGCTTTTTCGTCGCGGTAAATAGTTGTTGTCTCGAGATATTTAATCGGGAGATCTTTATAACTCCTTGGTCGCGCAGCATAGATCTGTTGATGATGTGGGCAGTTCATAGGTTTCAGCACCATTTTATCCTCAGTCTCCTGACTTTGTACCAAAAATAATTCATCGCCAAACTTATCCCAATGCCCGGATGTTTTGTACAAATCAGTTTTTGCGATATGTGGTATCCAGACTTTCTGGAATCCTTGATTGACGCGCAGCTGTTGTGAAAAGTCATTTAGTAACTCTCGGAGAATCGTTCCTTTTGGGGTAAACATTGGCAGACCTTTTCCCACAAGGTCGGAAAAAGCATAGAGATCAAGCTCCTTGCCGAGTTTTCTATGGTCTCTCTTCTTTGCCTCCTCGAGTTGCCAAAGATACTTGTCGAGTGCTTCTTTTCTGGGAAAAGCCACACCGTAGATTCGTGTGAGCATTTTGTTTTTCGAATCTCCCCTCCAGTAAGCGCCGGCAATAGAGAGGAGCTTGAAATGCTGCAGTTCCTCTCGAGGATTTTCTGAATGACCACCCTTGCAGAGATCAAGAAAGTTACCCGGATTGTTTTCAGTAATCATTTTTCCCTGACTTGCAAACTCTTCAATAAGCTCAAGTTTGTAAGGATTATCTGCGAAATCTTTTCTTGCTTGTT
>CAZAJT010000052.1:0-6264 GCA_964485585.1 uncultured Gammaproteobacteria bacterium | reverse complement strand
CCTCGCAATGACAGCAGAGTGCGTAAGTCCTGTTACTATTTAACATACATCATTCTTTTTCCTCTCAACCACACATGATATTTTTTTGCAAACCGGTGGGATTCGTCACGGAGATATCGGATTATATTGAATCCATGATGATGTATGGGAGGTTTAACGGTGGGAAGATTTCCTTGACCAATGACCAAACGATCCGGATGCTTCGCAATACCTATCAATGGAATATTTATTTGAAGATTGGCAAGGATTTTCAACGCAATTCGTACTTGCGGTTTTCCCCCATCAACAACCAGAAGATTGGGCAGGGGCCACGTATTGTGAAATCTCCGTTGTAACGTTTCTTGCATCATCTCGAAATCGGAGCGGGATGAAGAGCTTTTAATCTTAAATCTTCTGTATTCTTTTTTATCAATGAGACCATTGGTAAATACTACCATAGACGCGGTTGCTTCTTTTTGAGCAAGATTACTTACATCGAAACATTCAATTCGGTGAATCGATGAAAGATGAGGAAAAAAGTTTTTTAACAACACTGATAAACTATTGATACTTTCTGAAGCAAGGTTATAATGAGGAGTGATATCTGGTGAAAACATCTGCCGATGCAACAATGTTTCCAGTTGCATTATCCGATTTCTAAAAATGAGAGCTTCTTCATACCTCTCTTTTTGTGCGTATTCTCCAAGCTTTTTATACAGTGAGTTCAAGACCAGTTCTGTTTTCCCTTCCAACACTCTCTGAGCATTTCTAATATTTCGTTTGTATATCTGCTGTAAGCGTATGCGTTGGTCGTGATCGGAAATCTGCCCAATGACATTGGGACAAGGATGACAAAGATTGATTTTTGCATGGAAGCATGATTTCTCGGTAATTTTTTTTTGCGTACAAAAAGGAAATACCCGACGAATTTCTCGTAAAATCTCGTACACGCTTTTCACCGAGGGAAACGGACCAAAGTACCGTGATTTGTGATCAAATTCTTTACGGATAGAGAATAATTTCGGATATTCATCTCTGATGGTTATTTTAATATAGAGAGGACTTTTGTCATCACGCCACTGCGCATTGTATTTTGGTTTATACCGTTGTATCATTTGCGCTTCCAATAAAAGCGCCTTGAAATCTGAATCAGTAATGATACACGAGATAGAATCCGACTGCGTCACTATCGCTGATTCTTTTGCGTCAATACGAGCGTTCTCGAGGTGTGAGATTAACCGTGCTCGCATATTAACTGACTTACCAATGTAAAGAATCTGCTTACCTTTTTTGAAAAGATAAACACCCGTAGTAGTGGGTATTTTACGAACTCTCTCCTTTGATACATCCGTTATTCGAATATGGTTAAGGGTTTTCAACATTTCTGTGGCGGAAGTGCACAAGCAGTATTATAAACGTTAGAATCCCCGAGAATCCAATGACGCCATAAGCGATTTTCAGTCCGATCTCGTAAGCATACGGCACGATTACCACCTTGCCTGAATATACATTGTTTCCCATTACTGATAAGGTAACATTGCCTGCTACTTTTTTGTTCTTAATACTCGATCGATACTCAAGAGCGATCTCCTTTTTTTCATATGGAGCCATAGCCTCGAGCTTGTAACTGTTTTGGGCAAAAGTAACATAATCAGAATCAAATAATATCGGCACATTAAGCGCATAGGTGTTACTATTGTTTTTGACAACGAGCTTTGTCTGGTATATTTTATGGTCATTAATTTGATCAGGTAATGTGAAGTTTTCCAGTCTTATCTTTATTTCTTCGATTGGTTTTGAGGAGGTGGCGAGTATCGTAACATCCCGAGTATCCTCTATTTTGTATGCACCCGCAGGAAGGGGATAATCCGGATCTCTTCCGTGAATAGCAAACACAATATGGTTAAGATCAAATGATGAAAAATAGTCGATCCCTGAAGTATTTTCCCAGGTTGGATCAATCGGAATCCATAACTGCTGAAGGGTGTCATAATACTCTGGCCATGCATGTAGCACATCAGAAATAAGAGAGAGTGGTCGTAGCTGCGGATCATTGGAAAAGCCGAATCCCTGGTTTTCCCGACTATAGATGCCATTTTCTCGGGCTGCTGCTATGAAAGTGTCGGTAAATTCCATACATACCACCTGATCGGGACGGAGCAAAGCCGCAGACGCGCCCAGTCGCTTGATATTCTTGTTAATTCTCTGATAATTATAGGTAAATTTATTTGTAATGAATCGATAGATATCTTGAGTCGTTTTCACACCGCCAATCAATTCAGGCTGATCAAGTTTCCAGAAGGATTTTTGCGTGAGAAGATATGTTTTTTGTTTTTCAAACTGTGACTTTACCAAAGGTCGAAATTCATCTCTTGGCTGGGTAAAAAGCTCTGCATAACCATTAAAGGTAATGTCGAGCGTTTCTCGCGGTTTCAACGTATATTTTCCAAGAAAATTACCATCCTCATCAATAAACGTCTCTTGAGGAATAGGCTGTATAGACTCAACATACGTTTTCTGATAGAGAGTATCTGGAGGAAACGCGACATACGTATAAACGGGAGTCACCTTACTGTTTTGCAGATGATAGAGAAGCTTCAATTGATAGTACTGTTTATCGCCAAATACCGCGTAGATTGTTTTGTTTTTTGGATTATTCCAGGTTATAGTATTTCCCCGAATCTCTGTGGGTTTTGGTTTTGAAATCGATATCTTTTTGTCGGTATCAGGAGGGAGATGTACCAATACTTGATAGTTATTGCGCGTTGAGTCTTCGATAGTCGGAAGAATAACTTCCCAGACATTTCCGTTTACCTTGAAAAGATTTTCCTGTTCAAACTCAAGATAAAAATGATTTTTTGTATCCTTGCCGACCTCGGGATCATTAAACTCCATCTGGATATTTATTTTCTGATCATCCAAACTCACCCGAGGTTCTACTCTCCCTTTGTCATCTGATACACTTACATTTTTGATCTGAAAAGCTTTTGGGAAACCGATTGACATCTTATTCACAAATACATCGGTACGAAGATTTGTCAATGTTATGGTGAATTTTACCTTTGTATCCACTTTTTGCTGACCAGATGTTAGAAAGTATTCAACTTTATAATCGTTGGTAAAATCCTGACCGTAAACTGTTTTACTACCGAAACTTGTGATAAGAAATGCTGTAGTTAGGATTACGAGAGCTTTCTGAAACATATAAAGCGAATAGCCGATAGGCAATAGGCGATAGGATTACCTATCTATCGGCTATTAAACTATCGCCTATCGGCTAACTATATTTATACAATACTTTTCAGATATTGTCCTGTGTAGGAGTTACGGCTATGGAGTATTCCTTCAAGATCTCCCTGATATACTACGTTCCCACCTGCAACACCGCCTTCCGGCCCTAGATCTATGATATACTGACAGTTTTTTATAACATCGAGATTGTGCTCAATTACGATGACGGTATTCCCTCTCTTCACTAACTCATTTAATGCTCGAAGTAATTTTTCAATATCGTGAAAGTGAAGACCGGTTGTTGGCTCATCAAGGATATAGAGCGTTTGACCGGTGTCTCTTCGCGAAAGTTCATTGGCGAGTTTGATTCGCTGCGCTTCACCTCCGGAAAAGGTCGGTGCCGGCTGACCAAGTTCAACATATCCTAGCCCCACGGTTTGGAGAAATGAAAGCTTTAGATAGATTGACTGATGATTTTTGAAAAAATCAGCCGCTTCTTCAATGGTCATCTTTAGGACATCGTAAATGTTTTTTCCTTTATATTGAACTTCAAGAGTATCCTTGTTATATCTTTTTCCTCCACAAACATCACACGTCACATATACGTCTGGTAAGAATTGCATTTCGATCTTAATCACACCAGCTCCCTGACATTTTTCACATCGTCCCCCTTTTACATTAAATGAAAACCTTCCTTTTTGAAATCCCCGCGCCTTTGCCTCAGTAGTTTGCGAATAAATATCACGAACGTCATCAAAAAAACCGACATATGTTGCGGGATTTGACCGTGGGGTTCTGCCGATTGGTGATTGATCAACAAGATATACCCGGTCGACATAATGGTATCCTTCAAGACGATCGAACGCACCGATATTCTCATGATAAAATCCATCCAAATAATATTTCAGCGCAGGATATAAGGTTTCAACGACAAGTGTAGATTTCCCTGACCCGGATACGCCGGTTACCGCGATGAGATTACCAAGCGGGATATCGCAAGTAATACTTTTAAGATTGTATTGTTTTGCTCCCCGAAGTACTATCTTTCCTCTTTGTAGCGTAGTGTTCTTTTTTTCGAGTTCTATAGTTCTTTTTCCCGATAGAAATTCTCCGGTTAGCGCACTCGAATGTTGCAACTGCGCTACTGTGCCGGTAAATACTACTTTTCCGCCATGCTTGCCTGCCGCAGGTCCCAACTCCACCACATAATCTGCAGATTCAATGGTTTCTTTATCATGCTCAACAACAATCAACGTATTTCCGAGTTTTTTGAGATTTTGCAAGGTGGCAATAAGCGCTGACACATCTTTGGGATGGAGACCGATTGATGGTTCGTCTAACACATAGAGTACACCGGTTAAACCAGTACCAATCTGCGATGCCAATCGAATCCGTTGCAATTCTCCACCAGATAACGTACGTGCCGATCGGGAAATGGTAAGATAGGATAAACCAACGTTCTGCAAAAACTGAAGTCGGGTGTGGATTTCTTTTACTATTGATTTCGCAATCTGCATTTCGTAGGTAGAAATTATTTGGGTTACTGTAGAAAGGTATTGCAGAAATTCGTCCACCGCCATATTCGACATTGTTGCAATATTTTTTTCCTGAATCGTGATAGATAATATCTCTGGTTTTAGTTTGAGTCCTTTACAGGATTTACATAATTCCTCTCGCATATACTTTTGTAACTCTTGTCCACCGTATTCATTGGCGCTGTCAAAATACCGGCGCTCGAGCTCGCTTATTATTCCGTCAAATTTCTCATGGATGACAATTCGCCTTCCGTGACGGTTCGTTCCTGGTACTCGATATGTCTGTCCAGTACCATGCAAGATTATCTCTTGTTTGTCTTTGCTTAGTTTTTCTATTGAAGAATTCAGGTCAATACTTTCCTTTGCAGCAACCTCTTTCAGCAATCGGGTATACCAGGTTTCGGTAAAAAAGAATTTGCTAAAGGGAAGAATACCACCTTCGTTAATACTCAAATTTTTGTTAAGCACAAGATCGGGATCTACTTTATAGTTAGTACCGAGTCCTCTACATGTTTCACAAGCGCCAAGCGGCGAATTAAACGAAAACATCCGTGGCTCTATCTCGGGTAACGAGATATTGCAGTTAGGACAGGAGAATTTCTCCGAGTAGAGATGTTCTCCGATTTCTGTTTGCAGAAGTAGCAGCCCGTCAGACAGGTTTATGCTTTGCTCGGTACTATTGCTTATTCGTGAACGAAGATTGCTCCTATAAATATCGTTCGGAAAGTCTTTCGCGGTGACAGTAAAGGCATCAATAACAACATCTATCGTATGTTTGTTTGTTTTGATTAGTTGAGTATCGGGACTGATACTCATCTCTTTTTTATCAATGCGCGCACGAACAAATCCTTTACTTGCCAAGTTTTCAAACAGTTCTTTAAATTCTCCTTTTCTCTGGCGTACGACCGGAGAAAGTAGAGTAAATTTATGCGGCTTGATTTTATCAGATTGTAAATCATGTTTTATCGCATTGAGAATTTTATCTACGATTTCATCGAGCGAAAGCTTGTTTATCTCAATACCGCAGTGAGGACAATGAGGGTGACCAATCCGCGCAAATAACAATCGCAAATAGTCATAGATTTCAGTAATCGTGCCTACGGTTGAACGGGGATTGTGGGATACTGTTTTTTGATCGATTGAAATAGACGGCGACAGACCCTCAATGCTGTCAACGTCAGGCTTATCCATGATGCCGAGAAACTGGCGCGCATATGCGGAAAGTGACTCAACATATCTTCTTTGACCCTCTGCATATATCGTGTCGAAAGCAAGCGAGGATTTCCCTGATCCTGATACTCCCGTCACAACCACAAACTTATTTTTCGGAATATCTACGCTGATATTCTGCAGATTGTGTTGTCGAGCACCCCGGATTTTTATTTGATCTAACATATAGTTGTTAGTTGGTTACTTAGAACTCATCTCAATACATAAGTGTATGTCATTGCGAGGATCAGCCAATGGCTGAGACGCGGCAATCCCATTTATTTATGAGATTGCTTCGCCATAGTATGTA
>CAZAJT010000051.1:0-6334 GCA_964485585.1 uncultured Gammaproteobacteria bacterium | reverse complement strand
TCTTTTTCCATATGATTGATATATAAACCCTAATGAACTCTGGCGGAAGGGGCGGGATTCGAACCCGCGGTGACGTTACCGCCACACACGCTTTCCAGGCGTGCCGATTAAACCACTCTCACACCCTTCCATAATAACTCAGCCGGTAATGTTATAATATGGCTTCCTTACCTTCTCATTTTATCATATAATTATAGTGTGTTCCCGCTCTATGATGAAACACCTCGCCATTCATTTCCTTTTATAAACTATCTGTTGATAGCGGTAAATGTATTTGTATTTTTCATACAAATCGCCGCACCAAATCCTGAACAATTTATTTACCAATATGGATTTATTCCTTCTGAATTCAATCTATTCAACCCAGCTTCATACCAATATATTATTACTTCAATATTTATGCATGGCGGACTTTTTCATATTGCTTCAAATATGTGGTTTCTCCATATTTTTGGGGATAACATAGAAGACAGAATGGGGCATGTAAAATATTTACTCTTTTATCTAGCAGCAGGATTAATAGCGACACTCAGTCAATATATTTTAGATTTTTCCAGCGGTATACCGATGATAGGAGCGTCCGGAGCAGTATCCGGTGTTGCTGGCGCATATTTTGTATTATTCCGAAATTCAAAAGTAAAAACATTAGTGCCATTTTTTGGATTTATTACCTTAGTTGATTTATCTGCGGGAGTAGTATTGGGTTTTTGGTTCATCTCTCAAGTGTTTAGCGGACTTGGTTCATTAACAATTGTTGGACAAGGAGGCATTGCGTGGTTAGCGCACATCGGAGGATTCATCTTCGGGAACTTCATTGCTAGCGCAATGAAACGCTCTCCAGCCTGAGTCTCGGAGGCAAAATGATATAATAGATTCACAAAGCCAGAGTGGTGAAATGGCAGACACGCAGGATTTAGGATCCTGTGCCTGAAAAGGCGTGGGAGTTCAACTCTCCCCTCTGGCACAACACGCCTTCTTGAATCCTTACACCTCTATCCTTTCTTTCTCATCACCATACAAGTAATAAAGGTGGTTATCGGGACTGCTGCTACAATACCGATGCTGCTCACTAGTGTTCTCACAATTTCTATGGTAACAATCTCCTGATTAATCACGGAGATGTAAGATATTTTAGCGTTATAAAACAAGAGAAATAACGGAAGAGAGGCTCCGGCATATACTAATATGAGCGTGTTCACTAAAGACGCGATATGATCGCGTCCAACTTCCATAGCATGTTTATATAATGTCCACTTGCTATATTTTGGGTTAGCAATGGACAATTGTTCAACGATCGCAGTCTGAGAGATAGTGATGTCATCGAGCACTCCCATAGCGCTGATAATGATGCCTGCAAGCAACAGATTTCGTACGTTCAATGCTCCTCCTTGTATCATCTGGAGATAGGTAGCTTCTTCCACTGCCAGCCCGGTGATTCTGGTTAGCACAACAAACAGATAGGCGAGTGCGCCAGTGATAGCAAGAGAAAGAAATGTGCCTACGAGAGCGACGGTCGTTTTTTTGTTCAATCCATGTGAGATGTAAAACGTTACCGGTAGTATAAAAAGAGAGCCAAGGAGCGCAATAAGCACTGGATCATTTCCTAATAAGATGTTCGGAATTATCAGATTCATAATAACAATAAAAGAAAAAATCATTCCTGCAAACGAGGCGACTCCTTTCCAGCGACCCACCGCAAATACGAGGGCGATAAAAAGAAAAAATAACATAAGGAGTTGCTTACTTCGCACATAATCAACAATGTAAACATGCTCTTGACTTTGTTTATCTTTTTCATAGGAAATGAAGATTGCGTCACCTTTCTGGTATTCCAGCTCTTTCCCGCCGGGAGACGCGATCGTTGCCTCAAATATTCTTCCCTTGAGATTGCCTTCGGTAACAGATAACGTCACGTGTTGATCACGAATTGCAGTGATTTTTGCTCGGGTGTATGTCGTATTCGATGCCGCTTGTATCTGCAGAGGGAAGATGAACAACAGAAGTAAGCAGATCAAAAAATGTTTCATATGACTATATATCATAGTATAATTGTTGAATGGAAATCAATAAAAATACTGTCATTATATCCTTAGTTTCTCTATTACTGATATTTTCATTCCTTTTTGCGGTGTACAAATTCACCAATGCTCCACAAACATCACCGGTTGTTGAATCTGCAAAAACAGAGCAAGCCAATGATCATAGTAAATGGTCTTCGGAAAAAAAGAATATTCTTGTAAAATACAGCGATCTGCAATGTCCTGCCTGTCAGGCATTTGATGCGATGATACGATCTCAAATAGAAGCATCACCTCCGGCAAACACAGGGCAGGCGGAGGTTACTAAAAAGATCACGTTCATATATCGTCATTTTCCTCTTGCACAGCACCAATTCTCCCGCGACGCTGCATATGCAGCAGAAGCTGCAGGAAAGCAGGGAAAGTTTTATGAGATGGTGAGCTTGCTCTTTGATACTCAGAACACATGGTCAAAAGAAAAGAGTGTCAATGAATTTTTCGAAGGTCTTGCAAAACAATTAGATCTTAACCTTGAACAATTTAAAAAAGATCGGGATTCATCGGAAGTAAAACAGAAAGTGAACGCAGACTATCAATCTGGTATCGCAGCAGGAGTGAATGCAACGCCAACATTTTTCTTAAACGGCCAAAAAGTCACCAGCCGATCTTTTGATGAATTCAAACAACTACTTGTTGAAACTGCGTCAAAATAGTGCCTGATTTTTGGTACAATATGAGCACCAAAAGAGGGATGCTATGCTACAAAAAAAACAGATCGTCGTACACGATGTCTTAGTGAACTATTATATTTCATCAGTAAAAAAAGCTCCAAAAACTCTTCTGTTTCTCCATGGATGGCGATCGAACAGTAAGGTATGGTTCCCCCTGCTGAAACGACTACAGAGAGACTTTACGCTCTATTCCCTTGATCTACCCGGATTCGGAGACTCTGAGATCCCTGAAAAGCCGTGGACCCATGCTGATTATGTTACTGTGGTGAGTGAGTTTGTAACCAGATTGAATATGAAGAATGTTGCGGTGGTCGGTCACTCATTCGGTGGCAGCGTCGCTATGAGGCTTGCGATACAGCTCCCAAAACTCGTTCGCTTGCTCGTATTAGTTGATAGTTCAGGGATTCGAAAAAAAACAGCAGTGAAAACAACGAAGAACGTCATTGCTAAGATAGCAAAACCGGTATTTCAGATTCCGTTTATGAAAAAGCCGCGTGAGGCAATTTACAGAATG
Organism: uncultured Gammaproteobacteria bacterium; assembly: GCA_964485585.1. Lineage (GTDB taxonomy): Bacteria > Patescibacteriota > Microgenomatia > UBA1406 > GWC2-37-13 > CAZAJT01. Next base: position 3,071 of record CAZAJT010000051.1, on the reverse strand, counting down.
CTGGGAGCAGAAGACTATGTTGTTACTCCGTATTTGAAAGATACCTTCCGCAATATTATACAGGAGGATCTCACCATGTACTTAGCACAGATCAAGCAAAAAACGCTTTTGATTTGGGGAAAAGACGATATTGACAGTCCTCTTCATCACGCGCATCTCATGGAGCGCATGATACCAAATGCATCGTTAGTAATAGTGCCGAATGCCGGACATTTTAGTTTTACCGATCAACCAGAACAATTTACCGATGTATTACTGACATTCTTACAAAAGAATGAATAGTTTGTTGCAAACCATACTCTTTCCAATCTATTTACTGCAACTTGAAGAATACAATCTGAAGCGGTTTCGAGTTGCACTACAAAAGAGTAAAGGAAGAATACCAGATCAATGGAGGGCGCAACTCGCATGGACGCCGAAGATGACGTTAGTATTCCTGTTATCATTTCTTATTCATGCGTTCGCTTCCGGAACGATTATTTTTGTTCTATCGTCCATTATCCCCAATCTAGGAATACTATCAGCACTCTACTTCGTGTTACTCATCGGTCTACTTCCATTGTTTTTTATCCCACTACAACTAGTGGTATTATTGCTTAATCCTTTTGACAGCCTCATTAAATCTTATATTATTCGAAAGGCCAAAAACAAAATTGCACAACACCCAAAACTAACAATCATCGCAGTTGCCGGAAGTTTTGGCAAGACAACGATGAAAGAGTTACTTGCAATAGTGCTTGAACAGAAATACTCCGTATTAAAAACACAAAAAAATATTAACACTCCTGTCGGGATCAGCCGACAAATTCTGCAAGAACTCACAAGTTCTCATGACGTCTACATCGTAGAGATGGGGGAGTACTACCGAGGAGATATTGCGGCAATCTGTTCCATCACAAAACCTGATATTGCGGTTGTAACAGGGATAAATGAAGCACACCTGGAAAAAATGGGGGACTTACAGATAACGTCGGCAACAATATTTGAAGTTGTTGAAAACGCAAAAGAAGATGCAACGATCATCTTAAACGCTGACTCACCGTTGGTTGTTCAACATCATTCCCGATACATTGGAAAGAGAGCAAAACAGTTTTATAGTAGTCGCAAAAATTCACTCAGCCGCATTGAACCGAAAAATATACTATTCAAAAATAATGGAGAAGGGGTGTCTTTTGATCTCTATGAAAACGGTAAGGCATTGGGAGCATTTCACACAACATTACTTGGTGAGTATATCATCGGCGACAGTATCGGAGCGTTGCACATTGGGAAGCAGCGTGGATTATCGGTGACAGATGTTCAGAAAGGACTCGAGCGACTCAAACCCATTCCACACCGTCTCCAGACGATTCTAAATAAGAGTAACAATGTTTTGGTGATTGACGATAGTTACAACGGTAATCCTGATGGAGTAGGGGAAGCAATAAAAGTATTGAGCCGATTTACCAATCGGAGAAAGATATACTGTACTCCCGGTCTCGTCGAAACAGGACACGAGAATGAGAAAATCCACTATACTATTGGGGGACAGTTGAGCACGGTTGCCGACATTGTAATTCTGATTAGAAATAGCGCAACACCGTTTATCGAGAAGGGATTACTGAAGAATAGTTTTTCTCAGCAAAATATTATTTGGTTTGAGACTGCGCAGGAAGCACATAATAATCTCGGTACGATATTAAAACCAAATGATGTTATTTTATTTCAAAATGACTGGCCGGACAATTATTTCTAAACTATGAAAAACGTTGGGGTTTTTTTCGGTAGTCGAAGTGCAGAGCACGATGTATCAATCATCACGGCACAACTGATTATCTCTGGCTTAAGAAAACTTCATTATAATGTCGTTCCTGTTTATATAGATAAAAAGGGCCGATGGCTTATCGGACAAGAGCTGGGAACGCTGAAATTCTTTACGAATCCTGATCGGCAACCAAAATTGAAAGATGCCGGAAGTTTTTACCTCGATCTTGAAGAATCGCTGGGAAAAAATAGCTTCAAACAAAAGGGATTGCTCGGAAAAAACATCTCTGTTGATCTTGCGTTTCCGGCTTTTCATGGTACTTACGGAGAAGACGGTACCATGCAGGGAGTATTTGAGATATTTGATATTCCCTATGTCGGTTGCGACACTGCCGCATCGGCAATAGCAATGGATAAGGTTTTCACGAAACAGGTATGCCTTGCAAACAATATTCCTACACTGGAGTTTCTCTATTTTCTGAAACACGAATGGGAAACAAACAGAGGAACCGTCTTAAAGAGTGTTGGGAAAAAATTACGATGGCCGGTGATGGTAAAACCTGCGCATCTAGGTTCATCCATCGGTCTTGCAAAAGCTATCAATGAACAAGAGCTTGAATTCGCACTCGAAGTTGCATTCCACTATGACACAAAAGTCCTCGTTGAAAAATGTCTGGAAGATTTTGTAGATCTCACCTGCGCGCTTCTGGGAAATTATGATCCTCAACCTTCACTAATACAAGAATCAACGTTTGGCAAAGAGTTTTTTTCTTACGAAGATAAGTATCTTGATGAGGGAGGAACGCAGTTGGGGAAGGCGTTAAAAAATATTCACATTCCCGCTCGTCTCGATGAGAAAACGACAAAAATCATCCAGGATACCGCAGTGCAAACATTCAAAGCAATCGGATGTAGCGGTATTGCGCGGGTGGATTTCTTGTATGACAAGAGGACGAAAAAGTATTTTACAAGTGAGGTAAACCCACTGCCGGGAACTTTATATCATCATCTTTGGCAGAAGAGTGGGGTAGAGCTCGATGAGTTGTTATCAAGACTTATTTCGCTCGCGCAAGAAAAACACCAGGAAAAAAAGTCAGTGAGCTATACATTTACATCTGATGTTCTTAAAAACGCAAACTCAGTGAAATTACAACTGAAAAAGTAGTTTCTTACATAACTGTTACTAAATCTTTATTGATTTCGCCAGATGTGGTATTATATTGATTAACAACTGTTCAATTGTCCGATTGTTCAACTGTTTTTTAACAATACGCGAATTTCGCACTTCCTGTCATCCTGAGGAGTGAAGCGACGAAGGATCTCTGAAC
>CAZAJT010000050.1:0-6383 GCA_964485585.1 uncultured Gammaproteobacteria bacterium | reverse complement strand
GCTGGTGCAAAGTGGTACGTTATCCACGTACAGACAGGATATGAGGGGCGAGTAAAAGCAGCCCTTGAACAGCGGATAAAAAGTCTCGGCGTTGAAGATAGGATATTTGATATCATTATCCCTATTCGTGAGATTGTTATCGTGAAGAAAGGAAAGAAGTCAAAGGCCACCGAGAAAGTGTTTCCCGGATATGTGCTCATTCGTATGATTTTGGATGATGATTCATGGCTGGTTGTTCGTACTACTGAAGGAGTAACCGGATTTGTCGGCGCCGGTTTAAAGCCGACTCCGATTTCAGAGCGGGAAGTAGATGCGATAATGCAGTTTGTTGCGCAAGAGCAACCGAAGTTTAAGGCGAAGTTCTCTGTTGGTGAAGCAGTGAAGATCACCGAGGGACCGTTTGCCGATTTCCTTGGTACAATTGAGGCAATTGATGAAGATAAGGGAAAGGTGCGTGTTCTCGTTTCAATATTCGATCGGGAAACTCCGGTAGAGTTGGATTTTTTGCAAGTAGCGAAGCTGTAAATTAGTTAAAATGGTTAAACTAGTTTAACTGGTTAAACTAGCTCGACCAATTTAACCAATTTAACCAAACTGTGGCAAAGAAAATAAAAACGACTATAAAACTGAATCTTGCGGCGGGGGAGGCAACTCCGGCACCGCCCGTTGGTCCGGCACTTGGTCAGCACGGGGTGCCGATCATGGAGTTTATTAAGGAATACAATGCAAAAACTACCAAGCAGAAGGGTCAGATTATTCCTGCAGTGATCACTGTGTATGAAGACCGGACGTTTAGTTTTATCACCAAACTTCCGCCGGTTGCGGCGATGATCAAAAAGAAATTGGCCATTACAAAAGGTTCTGGCTCACCGAAGATGAATAAAGTAGGTAAGCTGTCTCGTGCTCAGCTTGAAGAAATCGCGAAAGATAAAATGAAAGATATGAATGCATTAAATAGAGAAGGGGCGATGCAGATTGTTACAGGGACCGCGAGGTCGATGGGTGTTGAGGTCGAAAATGATTAAAAGTTAGTTATGAGTTATGCGTTATGAGTTCTGAGTACTCAGAACTCATAACTCAGAATGATTCAAATGGGAAAAGTACGAACGAGAATACTGGGACTTGAGGAGGTGGAGAAAAAACAGAAAGAAGCTTCTAAGGAGAAAAGGAAAGAGAAGAAAACTTCTGTATCACGGATCGGAGTCCGGGATGACAGTGAGATTGCCACGTCCCCCGACGTACGTCGGGTTCCTCGCGATGATAAAAAGCGAGCAAAAAAAAGATTGAAGTCTACCAAACAGCAAAAGAAGATTAAAGGCAAAAAATACCAGAGCGCTGCCACTAAGATTGATAAAACAAAGATGTATTCTATTAATGAGGCAGTAATGCTGCTGAAAAAAATTTCCTATACAAAGTTTGATGAGTCAGTGGAACTTCATGTGAATGTAGAAAAGACCGGTTTGAGAGGAGAAGTAGAGCTTCCTCATTTAACCGGCAAGGCGACCCGCGTTGTGATTATGAGCGATGATCTTTTGAAAAAACTTGAAGGAGGGTTTATGGATTTTGACGTACTCATCACGAGCCCTTCCTACATGCCAAAGCTGGCGCGCTTCGCAAAAGTACTTGGTCCAAAAGGGCTGATGCCCAATCCCAAAGCAGGAACAATCACCGATAAGCCAGAGGCGGTCGCAAAGAAGTTTGAAAAAGGGACGCTTCGCTGGAAGACTGAACCAAAGTTTCCGCTGCTTCACCAGATGATTGGAAAAGTTTCCCATGATGAAAAAGCCCTCGGGGAGAATGCGAAGGTTATTCTTCGATCAATAGGAAAACAAAATATCTCTGCGGCATTTATCAAAACCACCATGTCTCCTGCTTTGAAGTTAAACATAGAGGACTTGTAGCATGTATCATGTAGTATGTAGCAAGTATTCAATTCCATTCATAATACATACTACTTACTACATGCTACAATGATGACCATGGACCAAAAACCTTCAGACTCCTACGGCGCATTTTGGAATTATCTTTCGCAAACTCAGAAAGATCTGATATTGGAAGGCGGATACTTGATGAACGATATTATTAAGCACGCGACCTATCAGTTTAAGGATTATTCGTTTCTGGTTTTTCCCTACGCAAAAGCCTATGAGGGTTTTTTGAAAACATTGTTTAAGGATGTCGGTTTTATTTCCCACTTGGATTATATCTCAGACCATCTTCGTTTAGGAAAACTACTATCGCCTTTTCTTATCGGTCGTCTGGGTGATCGGTCCTTGTATAAAAAGATTAAGGAAGCAAGCTCGCAAGATCTTGCGGATCAGATATGGCATACTTGGAAGCTGGGGAGAAATGAGGTATTTCACTATTTTCCCCACAATCTCAAAATGGTATCATTTGCAGAAGCACAGAATATTACAAATCAGATCGTACAGGCAATGCAGACAGCTTATGAAAAGTTGCAGCCGGATAAAGACAAACGGGAACTGAGATCATGGATCCTTGATGCCAGATCCTAGATCTTAATTTCCAATTACCAATATCTAATTTCTAATGAAATGATGGAAAACAATACTCATTCACGAGTTTCGCAGTTGTCATTCTGATCGGCCAATGGCCGAGAAGAATCTCTCGCGAATGCGAGACTGAAACAAGTTCAGAGATCCTTCGTCGCTTCACTCCTCAGGATGACAGGAAGTGCGAAACTCGTGTCAATGTTTGAAAATTGAGAAATTGAATGATTGATTGAAAATTGGTAATTGGAAATTGAAAATTAGTATGCGATTGTATTTTGTTCGTCATGGTGATGTTGATGCGATATATAAAACGCATCATAAACCTCCTGAAGCTGAGTTATCGCCCTCTGGAGTAAAACAAGCGCGATTACTGGCGAGGCGATTTCGAAGACTGCCGGTTGATCTTATTATGGCGAGTACTTATCCGCGGGCAAAGCAGACAGCTCTTGAAATAGAAAAAGAGATCAGAAAGAAAGTCTTTTACACGTCACTTATTCAGGAAAAAAAACGTCCGACAGAAATAGAGGGAAAGCCACGAAATGATCCGGAAGCAGTTCGCATAAAAACCCTTATCTATGAACATCGTAGTGATCTAGACTGGCATTATTCTGACGAGGAAAATTTTCATGAATTTAAGGAGCGTTGCGATGGGTTTATCCACTACGTTACCAAACGGAAAGAGCAAAATATACTCATAGTAAGTCATGAGCATGTTATCCGACTGATTTTACTTATCATCATACTGGGCATAGAACGTATTGATCTGGATCTTTACAATGAAAGAAAAGAAATTCTGGCACTTGATTATACCGGTATTATTATTCTTGATTATTCTAACGGTGCGTGGCGTTTGATTACTTGGAATGACCGCGCGCATTTGGGATAACGCTACTCCATAAAAAGAAAACTGTGGAGAATGGTGTTGAGATGGTTTGTCATCTCCACAGTCTGTAGTGTCATCTACGGTGGTCGTTACTTCGACTGCTTCTTTTTCTTCGGGGACTGTTTTCCTCCCTTGCGGCCGATTTCACTGTAGAACTCGCGACCGTACATTTCTCTGACCTTCCTGCCACCTCTTCGGCCGGCCTCTACGACGGTCATCGTGCCTTTTTCTTTATTCGGTTTTCCCATGGTTTTTCTCCTTTAGTCATCACCGAGTAGTTCGAAGGTGTTGGCGAATGTGATGATGAAGTAACCGACCGGTCTGGCCTCTCTGGCTTTGACGAGCGCAGCAAGGAGATCGAGGACGATCTGATTTTGTAACCAGACCACTTTGATCGGTTCATCATCCCCATGGTACGGCCGGTACGCGACCAGCAGAGCGCCGCCGAGTGGAACATTCGGCAACAGATCGACCTCTGTGGGGTTCTCGGGAAGATCTTCGAGACGACTCCCGATATCCAACAGGGTTTTGTATGGGATAACGTCCCATAGATCAATACTGTAGGTGTGCATGGTAGTACTTCCTCCATTTGTTTCTTCTTCGCCTCTGATTCTGTCCAGGCAAAGAGTATTGAAAGATAAATAATTATCCGTCTGTACTCTTCGCCTGAATCTAAAACCGCAGATGTTTCAAAGTGCTGATAGCAACAAAACAAACGATCAACAGCAGATACGTGGATAGTTGTTCTGAGCTGTGAGATAGTATAGCACACTATGACAATCTTTCAAATCCGTGAGGTGCTTTGTTTCCGTTTGAGAAATTCTGTCGGAGAGAGAGCTTTTATCTCTTTGAATTTCTTAAAATCACGATCGTAAGTGATGATCTAGTTTGACATCATGTGCTTTTAAGATGATTTTTTTCATTTCTTTTATCGGCATACTCCGTAAACCAATTTTAGCCATCTCATCTAGAAGTTTCTTAATATCTTTATCCTTCTTTTTTTCAACAATACGAGTGAGCTTAAACTTTACCCCGCGGTCTTGTTTAACAATAACAGCGTCCTTGCCTTGCTCGACCATCTCAAGGATCTTGAAAAAGTTTTGTCGCGCTTCCGTAGCATTAAACGTTGTTTGTTTCATATGTACATAGTGTACATATGATGGCTATGACTGTCAAGTAGGAGAGGACGCTTGGATTTACTCTATTGCAAGGATCCCTCTCACTGCTTTCACAATCGCAGTTGCATCTATTTCTTCGTATGCAAGGAGCTCAGCAGGAGAGCCGGAATGGGGAAGTTTTTTGACACAAAGGTGTTGAAATTTGATCTTATATCCTAGATCTTGGATCTTAGAGGAGAGCGCAGATAGAACAGCTTCTGCGAGACCGCCTGCGGGGTAGTGGTCTTCGACGACAATGATGTTGTGGATGTTGGATGTTAGATGTTGGATGTTAGAGATATCGACTGGTTTAACAGAGTATAAATCGACGACCGTGATAGATATATTTTCTTTTTTAAGTTCTTCATACGCTTTTAACGCTTCATGTACTGTTACGCCCGTGGCGAAAACAACCGCTGTATCGTTTTTACTCTGTTTCAATATCTTCGAACCTCCCACCTCAAACTTCTCACTGTCTTTGTAGATGATCGGCAGCTTATCGCGCATGACGCGCATATACGCAATTCCCGGGGCAGTAAGCATCGTTTGCGTTAGCTTAAAAGCGGCGGTTGCGTCCGCGGGGGACAAAACGGTACTGTTCAGAATACTTCGCATCATCGCAAAATCTTCCAGTCCCATCTGTGATGGACCATCGGGTCCCATGAATACTCCCGCATGTGATCCTACCATCTTCAGATCCGTTCGCGAATATTGCGTCATGCGTATTTGATCAAATGCTCGAGTGAGAAACGAAGCGAATGTGGAACAGTAGGGTATAAATCCCATTTTCCTGAGCCCGAGCGCGACAGATATCATATTCTGTTCGGCAATAAACATCTCAAAGTAGCGGCCGGGAAATTTTTCCTGAAATTTGAACGCAAAAGTTGAGTTTGATAACTCTGCATCAAGCACCACAATACGTTCATCCTGTTCGCCGAGGGTGACTAATGCGTCGCCATAGGCTTCGCGAGTAGCAATTTTGTCTTCAAGGTTGTAGTGAGTAGATTGTAGGTTATAGGTTTTTGTACCTCTGCTCAGAACTCCGAACTCAGAACTACGAACAATTATAGGTTTTGCGACAGTGCCGTGGAGGTTGAGGTCAACTTCTCCGATTTCTTTCAGCGCTTCAGGGAGTTTGTCTTTCGGGAGGGGTTTTCCGTGCCAGCTATTCTTGTTTTCCCAGAATGAGACACCTTTTCCTTTGATGGTTTTGGCAATGAAGATAGTAGGGTGTAGGGAGTAGGGTGCAGAGTGTAGGGTTTTTGAAAACACTTTATTTATTTCATCAAGATTATGGCCGTCTTCGATGACAATTGCATTCCAGCCGAAGGACTGGGCGCGTTTGCAATACGTTTCAACATCCCAGCCGAGCATTGTTTCACCCCGCTGACCGAGGCGGTTCACGTCCACGATTGCAACCAGATTATTCAGCTTGTAATAGGATGCGATTTCCATTGCTTCCCATATCTGACCTTCGGACATTTCGGAATCTCCTAACAATACAAACACTTTTGGTTCTGAGTTGTGAGTTGTGAGTTGTGAGCGAGAATTTTTACTCTGAACTCTGAACTCTGAACTCATAACCAATTTTATTCCCAATGCCATGCCCACGCCAATAGAAAGTCCCTGTCCCAGAGACCCGGTCGCAACGTCAACGTATTTGAGGCGGGGTGTTGGATGGCCTTCTAAGACAGAATCAAATTTCCGTAGCGTCAGTAATTCTTCATAAGAAACTATGCCCGCCGCATGATATAGGCTGTAGAGAAGGGGTGAAGCGTGGCCTTTCGATAAAATAAACCGATCGTTAAAAATATTCGACGGATTTTCAAA
>CAZAJT010000049.1:0-6434 GCA_964485585.1 uncultured Gammaproteobacteria bacterium | reverse complement strand
GCTTCTTGTTTGGATTGACTTAACAATCAATTCTAGGACCGTCCCCAATCTCGTCCCCAATCTCCCAATCTCCAATCTCGTCCCCAATCTCCACCATGGTCAACGGGTAACCATCTCCATTTTCAGATAAATGTATTTGGCATACCTGTTAATCCAAGAGTATTCTTGCAATAGAGGATCATTTACGAGTTTAAGTTTGAATTTATAATTGACACATGGTTTATATAGGCTAAAAATACTATAATACTCAACTATGCGAAGATACGGTCTAGAAAGTGAAAATGTCCGCTTCGAAGCTCCCAAATTGGGGGTTGAGCAAGCATTCACGACAAAAGCTCCTGTTCCTGTAATTGTGATGAACGCATCGGGAGAAGGAAGACATGCCACAAAATCAATGTGGGATCTTACTCGTACCTACAGTGCTCTTTTTGCAGGACTGAAGCGCTTCCTAGCGCAGAAGAATCACGAAGGAGAAGACGTTCTGCTTATAGCTTTGGTGATTTCGATGATTGGGCCGAACAGGAGGAGAGGCTTGATGCGACATTTGGCGAACCCAATGCTACATGGGCCCAAAGACGCATTCGTCAAAATGAAGCAGAGCATCTTGCAGGTATATTATTTGAACCACCAACTGATCCTGAGGTTACAACGCAACGGCAAGAAATAATCCGTGCACTCGCAGCGTCTCCTCATTTAGATCGTCTTATTGAGCTGAAAAATCAATCGTATGACATGCTAGATGGGCTATGGACTTTTTGGACTTGGCATGGACAAAAGTATCATGAGGAATACTTTATTCTAAATACATATTATGAAGGCGTTACAAAAATGCCAGATTGGGACGAGGAGGACCGTTTTAGTAGCAGACCTACTCGTCATATCAATATCCCAAAAATTGTTCACAATCATGTAAGGCAAATTCAGACAGGAACACAAGCCTTTAACGATTTTGGGAGAGTAGCGCAGGAAACAGATGATCCTGCTATTCAAAGAGCTTTTTCTGCAATTCCACAGGTAACTGAATACGATTTACAACAAATGAAGGCACTAAAAGTTCCACTTGCAATGCAGCCTGTTGTACCTGGACAAGTCTACTTTGGTGACTATGCTCGTGACCAACTCAATAACTTTCATGGTCGAGTTCTTGAGTCACAACTATTTTCAGTGGGAGCTGCGGTTGAGCTTGCAAAGAGAGTTAGAGACCATGGATGGGCTGAAGTTACCTTTGATCTTGATCAGCCTGCTGGATATAAAGGTGGATGGAACATAACCCGTTGAGGTAAACACGTCATAAATTGTATCCAAGGGCATCCGGGCTCCGAGATTTACAATAACGAATCCATCTTCGGTAAGATGATCTCTTGTTTGTTGCAAAAACGCGTGCTGTAGTGACAAAAGGTATTTCTCAAAACGTTCAGGAACGCTTAAGACAGAATCTGGATCAAAATAGACAGCTGATGTGCCATTCTCCATAAGTCGGGTTTTTTGTTCTGGTGGTATGGGAAGATTAGGAAGATTTGTGTAAATCACATCTATTTTATCAGACTCAAGAGGTTCTAAGAGGGTTGCCTAATCCAAATGTAACAGGTACTTGTCTACCTGCATTTGCTTGATACAGTAGAATATTTTCTCTCGCTCTATTAAGGAAAGCTGGTGCGACATCTGTAACAGTCACTCTTTTAGGCTGCATGATTTCTATCGCACCGATAGCATCAAGCCCTGATCCAGTTCCGATTGAGACAAAATGTTTTATATCTCCTTTGAGTTTTTTTACTTGCTCAAAGCCCTTGAACGCGTAGGAAAGCCAATGTCCTTGAGAATCGGCAAGTTTTTGAACATATGACCTCCAATCAACCTCTGATTGAGGAAGAAGAGGAACTCTCCCATCCAATATATGAGATGGATTAGGAACTTCACGTGTTTCTGTCATAGGGTCATCTCAACTGTTGACCTGCCCATGTTTCTGTACAAATGCGAGATGATTAACGATAATTGGCGCTGAATACAAACCTGTATGGGGAACATCTTCATAAACTACGCGCGTCGGACCGTCTAACTTCTTTTGAGAGTCATCCCAGCGATCAACATCGTGAAAAGCTACAAGACCACCTGGTACTACGAACCTCTCCCAGCCCATAAAATCGCTTTTTACGGCTTCATAGGCGTGATCACCATCGATGAACAAAAGCCGTATAGGATCGTTCCACGATACCAGTGCATCTAGGGAAGCCATGATCACTGGTTCGACCCAATTATCTACACCTGCCTGAACTATATTCTGCTTAAAAACAAATTCCGTTGTCCCCTCAGGGGGCATATGTGAAGCAAACTCTCCTCCCGGCTGATGCTCTGGAGAACCCTGGTGAGTATCGATTGCATATACCCGTTCTCTTCCAGCCTGCTTACTACCAGTTGCCAAATAAACAGTCGATTTACCTTTAAAACTGCCTATCTCGACAATCTTGCCCTGACCATCACCGTATTTCGCAGCTACATAGAGAGCCACACCTTCTATGTCAGCTAACCACCCGTCGATATTTCTTGTTATACGAACGATCTGTCCTATTTCTTCTAATTCTGAGAGTTTGTGAATAACGCCTTCTTTCATATTCGAAGACTATACCAGATATCCATAAGAAGCGTCTAGTCAGTGTTTCTTTATGTCATCAACTTTATGTACACCTCGGGAACCATTACATTTTTAGACCAGAATCCAAGGTTTAAATGCAATGATCGAAACTTCGACATATTCCCTGAGTAACTATTTGTATCTATACTTTTTTTATGATACCATCCAGGTATGTCTGGACTAGAAGGCCGGCCAGAACAAGCTCCTAAAATAGAATCTGCATTAAGCCGCGTGCAGATAGATTCGACTCCTATAGGTCATGAGGATGGGAGGAGAAGCTCAACTGAAATTTTTTCTTCCCCCGATATTACAATTAGAGACTCAAAATGTTTGGTAGTAAAACAGCCTCCCGAAGGTACAGAAGCAGTGATAGGAGGTCACTGGGAAAAAGGGGTAGAGATAATATGGGTTCAACACGGAGAAATATCTACTTTAAGGTTGGCGGATGTAGCAACAGGAGAAGAGGAAACGCATGAACACGTTTCAGCAGGTACAAGAGTAATTCTTCCACCCATGGTTGCACATCAATTAAGATTCACCGGACCAGCAACTCTCATTGTATTTAATGAAGTGCCCTTTATTCCTGAAAAACTTGTAGTATATCCGCCCTGGAGGCAGTAGCTTAAAACATAATCTTTCTCCATTTTTTATAATAATATCTTTACTAGATGATTGAGGATGGTAGGATTATTGGTTTAGGGGGAGCATATGTGGATGCGAAAATCCGATCCGCAAAGCTTCCTTTGCAAAGAAGCGAATTACCTGCCTTTTTAGATGCCCATCCTAAGGCGGAGTTATATCCAGGTGGATCAATTCCAAATATTTTAACTACATTTATTAGATTATCAGGCAATCAGAATGTAAAACTCTTATCTTGTGTAGGAAATGATCCTAGAGGAAAATTTTACGCAGCGCATACGGATGGCCGGCTTGGAGAACCTCAGATTAGCTCAAGAAACCCAACAGGAATTTTGGTTGGGATATATGACGACAAATTAATTGCAGAGCTAGATTTTTCTGGTGCAGCAAGAGATATTTCTGTCTCAACACAAGAGCTACAGGCTTCAAGAAACGAAGTATTCATTACTGATATTGACGCTTGTAGAGTTCCAGAAGCGCTTGATCCAGTAAAACAAACGTTAGATGCAATTGAGGATAATGGTCTGTTTGTTCTAAGCCTTTCTGGTGCAGACTCTCACGAAAGCATTGATCAACTTTTATCTTTTACCGACAGGATGCCTAATGTGATTTTTGGTAATGCCTCTGAATTATCGCAAGTAACTCATAAGGCAGATGTTGATGAGGCTATTAAATTCGCTTTCCCAACAAGTAGATTAGTTGTAATTACCCAGGGAGAAAAAGGAGCAGTAATTAGATTTAAGGGACACGTCTTTTCTATTCCGCCAATATATATACCAAAAGAAAAAGTTATAGATGAGACGGGTGCCGGTGATTCATACATGGGGACTATGCTTGCTCTACTATCACATACCAGATATAGAGATTGGAGTGAATATGATGTGAGAAGTGCCGCCAGAACTGCATCTTATGCTTCGACTTTAGTAATACAGAGCAGACAATCCAGATTGGCACTCAATATGGTACAAGATGTTTTGGCTTTTAACGAACAAGCAGAAGCTTCATTGTACCGGTTAAATTAAAATACTACACAAAAATAATGAACAGAGAGAATGAACCTACCTTAGCGATTGGAATTCCGGCAGACCGGGATATAAGTTGGACACAACAAATTCTTTCTCGACTCGAAAGTCCAACTAGTAGAGTTGAAGCCTTAGTTGCAAGGTGGATTGAAAACCCCTTAACCGATCAAGATTTACAAGATCTTAATGAATATTTTCCCACTAAAGAAGTGCCCTCACAATTACGACATGCACCAGCCATGAGAAATGCAATTGTGAGGGAAGCAAAATCTACGCATCTTTTGTTTCTTGACGACGATATGGTTCCTGAGCCAGATCTTCTAAACAACGCTCTTTTACTTGCTGGGCGCGCCCCCAACACAGTTCACCAAGGCATACCGTATCATGTGGCAAATTCCCACAATTGGCTTGCCAGAACAGAAGGAAAAGTATACAAAAAAAGCTTCAGCAGATATTTACATGATGACAATGGGGTCAGTCTTTTAGATGCTAGAATTATGTTGGTGCCTGTAGAGGTATTATTGAAGACACCTTTCGATGAATCGATGGCTGCTGGTGGTGGAGAAGGGCATGAGTTGGCAAGATGCCTCTTGGAACGTGGAATACCATTAAGATTAGGAGCTGAGCTGTTGGGAGCTCATATTAATAGAGATACAATTATGAGTCTTATAGCACAAAAACGTGCTCACGGGAGAGGAAGGGGATATATGCTTCTGCAAGATGGGCCTGGAGAGGGCGGATGGTCAGATTACATTAAGACCTACCTTCATAGACACCTGATAGAACCCGCCAAAGATTGGAAAAAAGGTGAACTTGATACAGGAGAACTAATATATGTATGGGGAACATATTCAGCACTCTGGATGGGAGTGGTAGAAGAGATGATGCGAGCTAAACTTGAGCTTAAGAAGTAAGTTTCATTTTAATTTTCTAAAAACCATTTTTTCTAATCTTTATGCGTTTTTTTAGACGGTAATAAACTTATTGATGACATCAACAAGGCCATCCTGCAATAAGGATGGAGCAATGTATGTTGCAATCTTTTTAAGTTCAGGCTCTGCGTTCCCCATTGCTATTTTTTCTCGTGCATACTTCATAGCGTATACATCGCTCGCACCATCACCAACGGCTATCGTTTCTTCAGAGGTAATATGGAGTTTCTTTTGAATGTAGCGCAGTCCTTCCCCTTTTGATGTGCCCTTATGACTCACAGTCGTTACCGCCCATAAAGGACTAGTCCAATGTTCCCCGGTAATAACAGTGTATTTTGTTGGTAACTTTTTAAGCGCTTTTTGAATCATCGCTGCCTTTTTACGAGAGTGAGAGGTAAGAGAAAGGACTGAAACAATTTCTTTTTCAGGGCTTTGATACTCTGGCAACCATCGACTATCAATACAAAATCCAATATCATCGAAAAAATCTGCTGTCACATCGATGATTTGCTGTACTTCGCCAGCAGGTATGTGTTTATTATATTCAAGTTTTCCTTCAGGGTTTATTACTTTTGTTCCACTTTCAGAGACGTGATAGAATTTTCTTAACCCTAATAAGTCAATAATAATCTCCTGATCTTCCCATGCCCGTGCGCTTACCAATGAGATATGTACTTTTTTACTTGCTTTTTTAATAGCTTCAATTACATTTTTTGTAGGCTCGTTTGTATGTTCTTTGACGATGGTTCCGTCAATATCTAGTGCAAGAAGCTTGTGTTGCATAACTTTTTTTAAAATCAAGACGGTGTGTAACAGCGCTATTTTAGTATAATATCGCACATGACGCAAAAAGAACGAGATTTTACGGAAGAATGCAAAGTGCTATCCAAAGGAAAAAAGACGAGTGGAAATCTTTTATCGATACGCTTCCTCTCAAAGCAATATTCCTCCATAAAGATGAGTTTAGAAAAAAATATCCCAAGTTTGCACTGACGTTCTATCCGGCTGTCTTTCGAAATGATAATGACAAACTTACTGAAATAATCACGGCGAGTGAAATAAATCAGCAAAAAACACTTACTGAACTGCAGGAACTTGTGAGACGTAAAATTTCATCACTATGATTCATGGAACCTCTTTTCCCCAGCGTCTATAGCTACTAGAAGCCTATTTTCCTCAGGCGTTAATGGACACCGCCAATTTTCGTTGTAA
>CAZAJT010000048.1:0-6460 GCA_964485585.1 uncultured Gammaproteobacteria bacterium | reverse complement strand
CTGTTGAAGATCCCTATCAGATTCTCCGATATGAACTCCCCGAATAATAGCAATACCAACGACAAGACTGGGATAGGTACTCCGCACCGGTTCATCAATGGTAAATAATTGTTTCATGCGGTTACTGTGTTGGCAGGTTGATGGGAAATAAAACTGTGAATATTGGTAATCGTTGTTTTCAGAATACGCATCAAGGCTTCCTGACTGTTGAAAGCATTATGAGGAGTGATGAGGACTTTCGGATGGTTCATAAGAATATGGTTGAATATGAGATTTTTTAGATTTACATTTTGGCGAAAGTCCGATGTCAAAACGTCTACTTCTTCACTCAAATCATTCTCCTCTTCAAGCACGTCAAGTCCAACGCCGGCGAGGATACCTTTATCGAGTCCTAAAATAATTGCTTCTGTTTCAATGAGTCCGCCGCGAGCAGTATTGATAAGATAACTGCCACTCTTACCATGGAGAATATTGTTTTTATTGATTATATGCTTTGTTTGTTCGCTGAGGGGAAGGTGAAGGGTAACAACGTCAGAATGTCTCATCAATGTTGGAAGATCGGTATACATAAATGAGTATTGAGTTCTGAGTTCGGAGCTCTGAGTCCGATTCACTACCAATACTTCCATGCCAAATCCTTTTGCAATCCGCAGCACTTGCTGACCGATTTTTCCTAATCCAATAATACCGATGGTTTTCCCACATAAATCAATTCCTCTAATCTGCGCATGTTCGAAATTAAGATTTTTTGCCTGATTCACTGACTGATAGATTTTGCGGGTGAGACTTAACAATAGGGCAAAGGTATGTTCGGCCACCGTATTGCTGCCGTACTCGGGCACATTGGCAACGACAATGTTTTTCTCTTTGCAGTAGGAAAGGTCAATGTGATCATAGCCGGTTGAACGGGTGGCGATGTATTTGAGATTGGAGAGCTTATCAATGATTTCTTTTTTGAGTGATGAGTAAATAAAACAGGAAACGAGCTCGGCATCAGCATATTTCTCCACCGTTTCACTATTGAGTTTTTCTTCGGTAAGAAGCGCGTCAGGAAACTCATGCTGCAACATCTCATTCTCCCAATCCTGTACCTCAAAAAAAATTGTTTTCATAGTAAGATTATATCGTAATTCCGAAGAATTGGTGTAAATGGGGTATGTTATTATAATAGAACATATGTTTGCAGAAGAGTCAACTGCGCAACAGAATTCAGAATCATCGCGTACTCCTGATTGGTTTAATGCGTTACGCTCTGAACCTACCTATGAAAATTCTTTTCTCGTTGAGCAATTGGCAGCACAGGCGACAAAATCATCCGGATGGAATAAGCTCTATACCGGATTTGTCGATCTTGATGGAACATTTTCCTATACGTATAAACCGACGGATGCAGAAAAACAGTTGCTAAACCCGGAAGCTCTTAAAAAACTTATTCTGGAAAAATCTCAACCATATATTCAAGCATCAGACAGACTGACTTCAAAATTGCAACAAAGAAACATATCGCTGATTGCAGTCACCGGAAGAGATTTGTCGTTAATACAACGAGGACAAGCAGGTGGCAGTGAATATGAAACAGCACACTTCCCTCAATTCGTGGTTTGCGCGGGAGCGGTTGGTACAGAGCTATATATTTTACAGCATGACGGGAGCTATCTATTGGACGAACAATGGGAAAACTATATAAAAAATCATTTTGGTTTTGATCGTGATCTTCTGTATGGGGGATGTGTTAGTGTTGTCGAACGATTTCGTCAACATGCACCAGATATGAAACTACAATTCCAGTCACGAGATTCTCTCGAGAATGTACAAGCTTGACGCAAAGATCCCCAGAATGCTTCAGGACAAAAACCAAATCTCTCACCGCAGAAATTCAAAATATCATTTACCTGCGAAGGAGCTCAAGATGTGATCTCTCAGATTCGGGAATCGTTTGAGTTACTGTTGAAGTCAGATGAAATTAATAGACCGAATATTAAAGTTGTATTCTCACATAACGAATCACTCTCGAGCGATCGACATCGCTTTAATATTGATCTCGTACCAGTAACGAAAACTGATGTAATTCACTACATGAGTGAAAAATATCATGTAGTTGGAGTTGTCGCTGGCGACTCAGGCAACGATACGGATATGTTACTAGATTCTCAAATTGCTACAATAGTAGGCGGAGCAAAACCTGAATTATTGGAAGTGATGAAAACGTTGGAATCAGCGCGCGAAGTGAAGGGAATCGGACAAAAACATCTGAGGCTGGTGCAATCTGAAACCGGAGAAAATACACAGCTTTTATACATTGAACCAGACCAGCAGGAAGCGAAAGGTCCTCAAAGTCTAGAAAAAGCACTCCATGCATTTGAATTGCTCGATGCTATCAGAAAAAGAAACACACAGGGAAAAACACAATAAGCAAGAAGTCGACTTTAGAATTGGAGTAAATTTTGTTGAGAGTGGGCGTTATGTTCTATTTGGTTCTTTTCGCACTACCGGAAGTTTATCAAAATCCTTATCGTAGGAAACAACGATCATTTTTTTGGTATAAACAGGACCAATGGATGCGATAAGACTGTCAATATACTTGACTGAATATTTTTGGTAGAGATCCAGTGCTAGTTTATGATTGTAATCGTCAATAATTTTCAAACCACGCAGATTGAGAATGCTATCAATTCCTTCAATAACCTGTTGTTTCGAAAATGAATAATAAGAACCTAGTGTCCATGCAATTTCTGCAAGAGTGATGCTTCCGGTGTATGCGTCAAATTTATTTTTCTTCAACGTTTTCAAAAAACGAACACAGGCAGAAAACTGTTTCTCATTATCTTTCACCAACACTCTTAAAAAAATATTTGCGTCAATGAAATATTGCATACTAGATTCGACTATACTGTCGCTCCATTTGTTTCCGAGCTTTCAGGAGAGGTTTTTTACGAGAAGGCGCCATTGTTCCTGCTAAATCTAATATGTCTACTGCGGGCTTGATCACTATGTTCGTTTTACTCTGTTCTACAAGAACCGTATCATAGGGACGGATGCCAAAACGTTCTCTGAGGTGTTTTGGGATGGTCACCTGCCCTTTTTGTGTTACCGTAGTAGTAAATTGCATATTGTATTATTTCCGTAATAAGTAATACTATTATTATAAGTATTACTATACTTGTTGTCAATCGGAATTTGCTTTTGAAGTATTTCAAGTGTATACTGGCCGTTGCAGTTACCAATCTAGTATGGCAGAAGAATATCGATACAGTGCTCAAGATATTGCAGTAAATAGCCAACATCTCCTTAAAGAAAATCCCGGTTTTAGCAATGATGCTCATCTGAGCTGTATAACCTGCAACGCTACCTATCCAACGGATAAACCATTGTATAACTGTGCTGATCCTGCTTGTGGAGACATTCTTGATGTTTCTTATCAATTTCCCAGTGATCTCGATCCCAAAAGATTAAAGGATTTATGGAAACTGAGAAGAACTTCTCAATTACCATATGACAGAAGTGGAGTCTGGCGCTTTCGTGAATTACTCCCTTTTGTTAAAAATCCTGTTCATGTGATTACGATGGAAGAGGGAAATACTCCTATCCTTGCAATGCCGGAATGCGCTGAGTATGTCGGTCTTTCTAACCTCGTAGCTAAACACCAAGGATTTAATCCAACTGGTTCATTTAAAGACCCGGGTATGGCAACCGCTATAACTCAAGCCGTTATCCTTGGTATGCGGGCAGTTGCTAGTAGCTCGACCGGAAATACTTCTGCTTCAGAATCTGCCTATGCGAAACGGGCTGGTTTACGGGCGGTTGTTCTCATTCCTGAAGGTCAGATTTCCTACGGAAAGCTCTCTCAATCTCTGGACTATGGTGCTCTCACGATACAAATCGGCGGTGATTTTGATAGGGCTATGGAATTAATAATGAAAGTTGCACCCGAATTAGGAATCTATGTCGTCAATTCCATTAATCCTTTCCGTATCGAAGGCCAGAAAACTATGATAATAGAACTCCTTGAACAGCTTGACTGGCAAGTACCCGATCGTATTGTGGTACCCGGAGGCAATCTTGGACACGCAGCATCAATCTGGAAGGGATTGAAGGAGCTTAAGGAATTAGGATTTATTGACCGATATCCGCGACTTACGATTGTTCAAGCAAGCGGAGCAAATCCCTTTTACCGCACCATTACGAGTGATAATCCTGACCATCTTATTACCGTACATGCTAGAACCCTGGCAACTGCGATCAAGATTGGCAATCCAATTTCCTGGAAAAAAGCAAAGCGTGGACTTGAGGAGACTGACGGATGGATTGCTCAGGTGACAGAACAGGAGATCGCTGACGCGAAAGCGGTCGTCGGCAGAGACGGAGTCGGTTGTGAACCTGCTTCAGCAGTTACTATTGCAGGACTGAAGAAAATTGTTAAGCAAGGAACTGATAGTCCGTTTGACCGAAATGAGAATGTCGTTGTTATCTTGACCGGACACTTACTCAAAGATCCAAGCTACACACTCTGGTATCATCGCGATCGATTACAGGTTGGCTTTGCTACTGAGGAAGTAGTAACATCACACGGGAGAAGAATAAAAGGTAACTTTGCCAATCAACCAATCTTTGTTGAACCCGATGAAGATAAGCTTCGGAAAATCCTGCAAGAACGATTATGAACGTTTTTAAGGAAGATATTTATTGTGCAACGACTGAACAATGCGTTCCTTCCGCTTTCCGTAAGTAAATGGATTATCTTCATTAGAAATATTGGTGCTTCCGATACCGATAATCAGATTATCCGCGAATGAGAGTGCTTTTTGTATGAGATGCAGGTGTCCCCGATGAAACGGCTGAAACCTCCCTATAACCAATCCGACATTGTAGTGTATATGCCGTATCATACGATAAATTTTACGCTTTCATAATCTCATATTGCACAAAGTATTACTCCAGCATTGATGACTTAGCTCACAATAATAACAGCAGGAGGTTGAGCAAGAAGCGTTTGTTGCATTCGTTCCATATCTTCCACTGTAACACTTGCAAAATTCTTATTCGCTACTCCAAGATCAAGGATTCGACCATGTGTCTGAAATGTTTCTGTCAATAAATCGAATTGGGAAGGAATAAATAATGGTTCGGCAGCTCGTGCTAATCGACGTTGATCGCTATATGACACGAGAACATTATTGTCTGCCGAGATGACCTTTTCAACAAGCTGAGGAAGCAGTAACCCAGTAATAGAGTCGTAATCGTATGTGAGCTGTCGTGGGAGATCCATATTTATTTTCACCAAAGAAGAAGTATGAAGGTGAATGGCTTGTGCCCGCGAAGAATATCCCAATCCATTCTGTCGGTAAAACTGACGCAGTTTCGTGTCGAGAAATTCTACCATTTCATTAATTACACCATGCTCTTGCAAACACCACTGAAAAGGAACTCTCCATATAAAAGACACATCGGCTCGACCGGTTCCCAAACCCACTTCTGCCCGATATATTTTTCCACCCTTAAATTCAGGGTTAAGCCCATCATAGAGGGAGAAATCAATATGGGGTCTTTGATGGTTCGGATCACCAGTGTAATTATGAAAAAGCCCGGCAAGCACATCGACAGCTTCACGACAATTGTCTTTTTCTCCCTCAGTAATCACGGAGATATTGAGCCCGTTTGGATGGAATAGTGGCTGCGCAATTTTATAAACATCAATACTTGATATCGAACGAATATCTTTGGGAGTACCGATAACACTGTTTCGTGCAGGATGAGATCCATCAAATATAATCGCCACACTCGCATTTCTCACCTTGGTTCTCAGTACTAACTCATCTAGCTCTGCTAGGATGACTCTCTTTTCAATCTCTACGGCGTCATCAACATTGTCTATAAAATGAAAGGGGTTATTAAATAATTGTCTTACGAGCGGCAGCGTCTGCCACAATCCATAGGTTGGTACCGCTGGGTTAGCCACTGCATCATCAAAGAAAATCTGTACAAACTCAGCAGAAGTCACAGCATTCATGGAGACACCAAAGGATCTCGAGAGATGAGCAATTTCTGATACCACGATGTGCTCCATGAAATGGTGGAGACCTGATTTTCCCAGTGGATCAAAGTGAGCGCCGGAGGCCAGGTTAAACTTCACAGTAGCATGAGCCCGATCCGCTACTATACGCGGCACTCCCAGTATGGTAATACCGTTCGCGAGCTTCCGTAATTCAATACCCTGCTCCCTGCAATAATCTTGCTCCAGATGTGTTGGAACAAATATGCTGCTCCCATCGCTCTCAAGCCGTTCTATCATGGAGGCTAATTATACTATAAGTCATACGTAGTCGCAATATCACAATACCTGAATTCTACGTGGAAGCGCACCACTACTTGAAGAATTCCTCTTATACACGATTCCTTTTTAACATCTGACACGAGTTTCGCACTTCCTGTCATCCTGAGGAGTGAAGCGACGAAGGATCTC
>CAZAJT010000047.1:0-6847 GCA_964485585.1 uncultured Gammaproteobacteria bacterium | reverse complement strand
TTTTTTATCCTGATCTTCGCAATCTACTGTATCTTGGGTGGGATCCCCATCTCTATCGGATATTCGGGACATTTCTGGAACCGGTTGTATTGGCAAGTATTATTGGATTGTATGCACAATATTTCTTCCAGAAAAAAATCCTTTTGGCTTTTTCAATTTTAGCAATAGTTCTTTCTTTTGCTCGCAGTGTGTATGTTGGGTTTATTACGACTGTTGTGATCTTTTTTTTAAAAAGTAACATTAAATATTTGGTAATAATTCTCGGTCTGTTTCTCCTCTTACTTGTGATTGTTCCCAAGCCGATGGGAGAAGGAGTAAAGCTTAAGCGAACATCAACCATTGACGCACGATTAAAAGATTATGCTCAAGCGCTTACCATATGGCGACAATCGCCCGTCATAGGTATCGGGTATAACAAGATTCGAATATACAAAGATTCACAAGGCAACAATCTCAATGTTCCTAATCATGCGGGAGCATCGTTTCATTCGAGCTTTCTTATAGTTCTTGTGACAGGGGGAGCAATTGGTTTATTACTGTATTTGTTTGCTCTCATTCAAATAATGGTAATGAGTGAGTTTACGAAGCATGCAATGGTGTTTCTTATCATTGTCTCGCTTTTTGATAATATCTTATTGCATCCGTTTATTCTCTTTCTTATCGCGTTTATGATACCTCTCTCAACTAATCATCTTTCTCGCGAGTCACGGTGACTATTTGCGTATCCGTATTACCGGCGTCATCCTCGGCAATAACTGTTATGTTATTGTCGCCTTCCTTCAATCGTACACTTGCCTGAAAATAACCCTCAGATGTGACTATAATCGGGAGTTCGTTTACTTTGATAAATACTTCCTTGTCGGTTTTTCCCGTTATTTTTATTTCCTGCCGTTTCGTCTTTACCGCTGATTCTGCAGGCTCGGTAATCTCAAGTTTTGGTTTCTCGTTTTTATAGATTACCGTATATTTTGCAGAAGTTTTTTCATTTTTTCCGCCTTTCTCTTTGGTTTTTACATACAGCTCATTCTCACCTGGCTTGAGATCGCCGATCTCCTCGGAAAAAGTATCCGAAGCGGGAAATTCTTTCTCTTTCACTTTCTCATCGTTGATGTAGAATTCAAGGATATTGTAATTGGTGATAGTACCAGATACTACTATACGAGCGCTGTTAGTTGCAGTGGGAACATTATCTACAGTGAGGCTGCCGTAGAAGAGATCTTTTTTTTCCTGATTGGTTGATTGAGACGGAGAAGACAATTTGCTGATAAACAGACTGGTGTTAATCAAGAGTTTTAATCCAACGCTATAAAATAGAAATACGAGGCCTACAAGAAGTACACCATAGAGTATGAGTTTATTACGAAATTCCCTTTGCTGATGAGCGGTAAGGCGAGTCATGAGCCGATAGGCAGAATCGAACTGCCGTTGACGGTTTACGAAACCGCTGTTTTTCCATTAAACTATATCGGCGTATCTTGTGTATATTTTATCAAATCCATTATTCTTTATCCCTACAATAACCAGAACTCTATTATACGTAGCTAAAAATGGAGATATATTCAACTCTGGGTGTTGTTGTTTTCACCTATCAAGGTGAAAGGATTTATTCAAGAAATTCATTTCAGTAAAGTTTCTAAATCAGTCGTATCCATTGAAGCTAACTCCTCCGGATCCAAATCATACTTCTCGATCAATTCAAGTATTAATGCTTTCCGTGCCGCTTCTATTTTCCCTGCCTGTTCAAGCTGGGTAGCTTCTTTTTCTCGCTGCTGAATTGCTCTTTGTTCACGAACATATGTTTCATATAATTGAGGGTATGGCAGCCCCGGCTTTGGTAAACGGATTTGCTCTTCTCCTGGTACCGCTTCTGTCTCCCAAGAAACAGCTGGTCTGGTAAGAACTGTATGAATCGCTTTTGAATGATCGTACAGAGCCTTAGTGCCAACCTTACCAGTTATCATTGGTGAATTTAAGATAACCGTATTTGGTTCACCTATGGTTTGTAAGCTAAGGCTGAGCGGGTTTTCTCCTACGGTGATACCTAATCCTTGAGTACTGAAATGTGGGTCATCGAATGCTCGACTCATATGTTCTAAAGCCCACCTAGCGGTAACCTCAAGAAGATCTGGGTAGCGGTGCCGATTCTGTTCAGTTAATGCCCAAGCGAGTGCTCTGCGAGTGTCTGGGCCTGCTTTATAATATTCCCGAATAAGGTCATGAGGAATGACCCGTAAAGTACCCTCATCATCAAAAACGATAGCTTGCAGACCTTCTAATTCTGCACAACTGGTTACTACTGCATTGTCACCGCGCATGCCATCGGGAGAATAGGGTTCTTGATACCCGGAAGATCTAGTCACATGATGCGTTGGTAAAAAGATGCTTCCAACAATACCCTCAATCGGTAAAACAGGTGGAGAGGTACTGTCTCTTCTTCGTGGTCTACCCGTTTCTGGTTCAAAATCTTGGAGAGCTCGAATTATGTTTTGTGTAGGAGGATCTGTTTCGGGCGAAGATATTGTTGGAACGGTGATATCAGGTATTCCCAAGTCACGAAGTAATTCGGTAGCACTTGATAGTCTTCTCTCTAGTATAGGAATTTTTTCAGTCATGCTATTGTGATATTAAATACGTGTTCGTTGTTCCTGTCTATGCAATCGGGTTTCACGTCGGCGTTTTAACCTTGTTATTTTCTCAAACGTCTCAATCGGCATTCCGCGTACTTTTGTCCATCTGCCAATTTCTTCCCTTATTGGGGGCTCGGCTAAGGCACCACCAATAATTACTTCGTCTGGTCTCCTCATCGTTGGTAGACTACTATCTTCTAGCCTATCTGCTTTTACCCCGATATATTTTCTCAACATCGCAGCATGGCGAGGAATACGAGAAAAAGGACGGCCCCACTCTTTATCTACACCCCTTGCAGCCCGCTGATCAAACCGCTCTTTCATATATGCAAGTATATCACACAAGTTTCACACCTTGTCATTCTGACCCGCCTCTGGGCGGGAAGAATCTCCGACGCATGACTGTACTCGCATGCGCGAGAGATCCTTCGGTCGCTTACGCTCCCTCAGGATGACAACCGAGAAAGTCGTGTATCATTACTTAGGATAATACATCAAAAATAAATATGTACCGCAGAATTCGACGAAAAACCAGTGAGGGCATTGACTTTTACTATCGAGTACGTTATTATCCAGATAAAACTAATAATAAATATGGATAGATCTGAAGATATTCCAACCCCACCAGATGTAGTTTGTGGCCCTGAGCAAGAAGGAAGACGTTTTTCCTTCGCTACCCTTGATCCTCGTCCAATTCCAGCGGCAACTGAAGCAAATGATACAGTATTTCAAAATCCAGTTGGAGTACTTGGTATTGAAGTAACAGTTCCAAAGCTGGCTGAGCGATGCACACTTGGTAATATTGATCCACAACATTCAGAACAAAAAGATCAGGCAGCAATAGAAGCGGCTTTGACTGCAACGTTACCTCCAACAGAAGCCACCCTTGCAACAGTTCGTGCAGATGTAGACAGTATTGGTGCAATGGCACTATTAGCATTACGAGGTAACAATGCGTCACTTGAAGAAAATGCAGGGTTTCAAGGACGGATTCAACAAATCGCAGAAAGTGATCGATTTGCAAGGGGTGGTTGGCCAGGTAAAAGACCACTACCAACTACAGAAAATCCATGGCCAGATACAAATATCGCACCACTCGCAGGTATTGCCGCTGGAATTTCAGATTTTAAGCTTCCATTAGAACAACGAGTCGGAATGATGATAACATGGCTTGAAACAGGACAAGAGCCAGAAGAATATAGAAAAAGGGCTGAATCAGAACGAATGGATATGATTCGAGCATTAGAAAGTGGAGAGATACAAGTATCTACCACAGAAGATGGAAAAGTTGCCCAAGTTAATTCAAAACATCGTGCTGCAATGTCTGTTGGATATTCTCAAGCGCCAATAGTTATTGCAGAGAATCCAAAATTCCCAGGACAGGATGGAAGTACATATAAAAAATTCACTGTTGCTCAATTTGAAGCCGGGAATGTTGACATGGGCGCGACGCTTAAGGAGCTTAACGAACGCGAAGATGGTTGGGGCGGATCCGCAAATCTTATTGGTTCTCCACAGGGAGTAAGCTCGCAGCTTTCAGCAGAAGAAGTTACTCGAATTGTTATTCAACATACCCTTCAGAAGTAATTTCTAATTTCTATGTCTTCTTTTATACTCTTGTTTGATAAATGGTAAGGTGTAAGGGAGATACTCTCTTTGCTCCTCTTCAGACAGCTGAAAAAAGTCGCTGATGACCCAACCTTTACAATTTTTTGTTCCACAATAACACTTCCATCTGTTTTTAAAGTTCCCTGTAGCTCTATAATCGGTGGTTATCTCTTCTCCCTTTTTAATGTCTTTTCTGGCATAGAGATTTGCTCCATGGGAAATAGCATTTGGGTCGCAGGAGTGATTTAGATATACGCCAGGTACTTTCATGATTTCGAATGTATCCTTATCCACTTCACCTAAGTGTCTTCTTTCTAGGGGTGTTAGCTTATCTAAATCCTTAGCCTTTATCAATCTTCCTCTTGTTCCACGAAAGATAAATTCTCCTTTTATGAAATGCTTGAGAGCAAATACTCCATTCCCTTTTTTGCCGGCATCTCGAACTTCTATGTCTGAAATCATATAGGAATTATATAAAATTAGCTGCCGTTTCTTTGATCTTCTTCCCAGTGTCTCCTAATCTGTTTTCCTGTACTTGCCCGCCTTTGGCGTGTGCTAACTAAACTTTTTCTCTAACTCCTGAGCGTGTGCATTGTCATGAGATATTGCTTCTTTAATCATCCATAGTAAATTAATATCCTTTTTGCCTAGTTTGGTTCCATAAAAATCTGTAATTTGATTTTCATCTAAGGCTTTAATCTGTTTTAGCCATTGATCGTGTAGCTTAATCATCTCATCTCTTAATTGTTCTATTGTCATGTTTTTTCTTTTTTCGATACTTCTCTTATTGTAGCTATTTACTGACATCTTAAAAGAAGTAGGTTTTTCTCCGTTTAGAATCTTCAGGACTCCTTCAACTCCTTCTTCATACCACCCGGCAATATGAGCCATAATCTCTTTTTTACTCCACCGATCAACTATCTTTCCGTCATCAGGTGTTAAATCAAATGCTTTCAATAACCTTTGATGTGCTACTTTTAATTGTTTTATGTATTTACCTTTCATAGAAAATCTAGAGCTTACATCAAAACCTCCCCCTGTCATTTCGAACGGAGCGTTAGCGCAGTGAGAAATCTCTTTTAACCGAGATTTCTCGCCACACTTCGTTTGGCTCGAAATGACAATCTAGATTCATAGGTTTTGCAATGAGTTCTACTCAACTATCTGTCATATTTTAACAGTTCAATGGAAGCATATCGAGTCGAGGAATTAAACTTGATATAATCGATTTAGATTTAAAAGTATGAATAACACATTTTATTTCCTATGTCATGGACAGACGAAAAAAGATCACGATATGCCTATTAGTAAATGGGTGCTTTCAGGCAATGGTGTAGAACAAGCCAAAAAACTGACACAAGAAGGTATTTTTAATAACATAGATATTATTTTTTCTTCTACTGAAGAGAAAGCCAATCAAACAGCTAAACCTATTGCCGTTGCATTAGGAAAAGAGATAAGACAAATTAATGAAATTAGAGAACTTAATCGAGATAAGGGTGGATTCATGGATGCAGACGAATACAAATATGCTGTAAAACATTGTTTAGAAAATCAGGATGAGTCGCTCCATAATTGGGAGACTGCGACTCATGCCCTAGATAGATTTTCAAGAAAGATTAAAGACCTTGATCAAGAATATGAAAACAAAAAGATATTAATAGTAGGGCATAGTTTTACCATAAATCTGTATTTTGCAAAACTTCTAGGAGTTCTTAATAAAGTTTACGAGCGGTTTAATACAAATGAATACGCTGATTGGGGAATAGTAAAAAATGAGGAAGTTGTGAAAGATATCGCGAAGTAATCTAAACTAATTCAAACAAGCGAAGGGATCAAAATTGCGAAATTCAATCTTAGTTCAATATAAAAATTTTTGAGGCTAACCGCCTCGTCTGGAGCTGGTGACCGTACTTAGCTCGAACCTACGATCATTTATCACTCCTGATCTAATTCAACAACTTAAAGCTTTGAAAAATCATCTAAGAGTAGGCAGCTTTAAGTATTTGCAGTAACTTTACCATTTATTCTCTCTGCCAGCTTTTCTTTTAAGAAAAGGGGTAACTGGCTTACTTCTCCATGATATCCCATTAATTGTGAGAACTCAGTGCCAATTCTATCTCCTAATTCTCGTTGTACATCATAAAGTGATTTTCCACCATACTGTTCTCTATATAAGTTGCTAAAAGCATTATTTCTTTCTGCTCTTGCTGGATCTTCTTTTGCTCCATCCCACCCACGCTCTAGATCATCGAATCGTTGTCTAATAGGAACGGGTTCTGTATTTGAAAGCATTGCGTCAACGTACCAGATTATTTTTTCAGGAAATCCCTGAGGGCCTTCTGGTGTTTCTGGGACATTTACTCCTGTTAAAGCAATAATATCTTGTGATACTCCCATTTTTTGTAATACTTGACCATCTCTTGCTTTGATTTCAGAAAGAGTTTGCAGAGACAAAGTATCTTCTTTACTCGCAGTTCGTTGCGCCATTGATTCATGTTTCTTAAACCAATCATGCATAATTGCTGCTTTTACTACAGTACTCTTTTGATCTGCCGGTAGACTTAGTTCCTCAGCTAAAATATCAGCAAAAACACCTGCAACAAGACAAT
>CAZAJT010000046.1:2248-7105 GCA_964485585.1 uncultured Gammaproteobacteria bacterium | reverse complement strand
CCTGCGCACCTGCGCTGTCCTCCTTGCTGCCAGCAGGCGAAGCAGCCGCCTCCTCCTCCTCCCGCTTCTGCTAATTTTCGAAGCTGGTCATAAACCGCCAGAATATCAAGATTTTTTTCTTCTAGTGATTTATATTGCTTCTTAAAATGCTCCACCGTCGAACCGATGTCGCCACTTTTTTTATACTCTTTAGCAAAAAGGTCTTTATCGAGATTTAAGGCAAGAAGAATACTCCGAATCACCATTTTCTCGGCGATACCAAACTCAAGTTTTTCGTAAAGTGGAGCAACTCTCCCCTGGAGAAGGTAGGCTGTTTTTTCAATTTCCTCAGGACTTAAGTTTTCGAATAGTTCAGACAGAAGATGGGTAATACTTAATCGCGAAGTTGTTTTCTCAGTTTTTTCGAAATACTCTGCGAGTTTGCTGAATTTCATTTTAATCGTCCATTGTTCATGGTTCATCGTTCATAGTTGTGTTTACTATGAACCATTAACTATGAACCATTAACTTGTTTATTATACCATCACATACCGTGCTGCCTTAGTGCTTCCAACTTTTTTTATTAAGCCTTTTTTTATAAGATCCTGTAAATCACGAAGAACCGTATCCTCAGAAACAGTTGAGAAAAGTGTGGAAAACGACTGGTTTTGTAAATAGCCAACTTCCTGCAAATACTCAATGATCTGAATCTGGCGCTCTGTCAGAAAGATCTGCCGCCCTCCGAATCTTTCTTTCATCTTGACATCACGAGAAAGCTTCAGAATTTTCTCTTTGATTTTCTCAAACTCTACTGCCGCGCCATAAGTGAAATACTCAAGCCATACGGTTAAATCACCGGCCGATGCTTTTTGTAAACTTTCGTAATACACGATTGCATCTTTATCATAGTATTCCTCCAACGAAAAAAATCTCCGGATATCATACCCGCCTAAAAAAAGAATTAATGTTGCGATCACCCGGGCTATTCGCCCATTCCCATCAATAAAGGGATGAATTCTCACCAACTCGTGATGAGCAATACCTGCCTTGAGAACCGAATGAATTTCATGTTTGTCATCCCGATTCACCCAGTAGAGATACTCTCGCATAAGAAACGGCACTTCGATTGGAGGAGGCGGACGAAATGTTACTTCTCCAGTCTGTGAGTTGCGGATCACTACCTGTTTCAAACGATACTCCCCTGCCTGCTCTTCAGAAAGTATTTTGTCCACAATAAGACGGTGAATTTTTTTTACCAGAGGTTCAGTAATTTTATCTATTTTCCGTTTTGCTTCATCATCGATAAGCTCTATCACTCTCCGGTAGTTAATAATCTCCTGTATATCGCGCGGTCTTCCAATTACCTGTTTTCCCAGTAGAACATCTTTTGCTTCATCTTTGTGCAGCTGATTTCCCTCAATATGGGTACCATGATATACCGATCTTACGATCGCATCTTCTTTAAACTGCTTCTCCCATAAGGGAAGAAGGGGTGAGTGTTGAATCACTTCTTCTGCAGCTTCTATCTTTGAAATACTGGTCAGGATTTTATTTGTGATAGAAAAAGAAGGATTGAACATGACAATTATTATACATCAACACGTCAAACGTTAAGCGTAGAGCGCTTGGCGTTCACAGTAAATACCCAATACATACGTTATATGGTTCAATGGCTCAATGGTTCCACACCTATTAAACCATGGTAACCATGTAGCAATGTAACCATTTAACCATATGACCATTGTGGACTATGAACGCATAGCGCTTCGCGCTTGACGTACTGTTTTCCATATAATAGACTCATACTATGCCTTCAGCCACTACACCAACCCATCCTCCTTTTGTGAATCCTACCAACTTTCCCGCGGCACGGTTTGGAGATTTTGGCACCCTTCTTAACGTCATTGTCCCCAACCTTATATTCGTAGCCGGCCTTATTTTTACCATACTCATTATTTATGGCGGATACCAGTATATGCGAAGCGATGGCAACCCCGAGAACCTGAAAAAAGCACGGAATGTCTTTTTGTATGCCGTTATTGGTTTTGGTATAGTATTAGGTAGTTATATTGCTATCAAACTTGTAGCGACGATATTTGATCTTGGCGACTTACCATTTTAATATGAAACTTTTAAGCGCAAACTCAGTCAGTGACGTCTTTGGAAAAGTAACCCCTCCTCCGGGAACACCGCAAATTGCGGCTGCTGACCCACAAACCGGACTCGTCAAGCTTTTGAACGTAGGATTAAACGTTGTTCTTATTGTTGCTGGATTATATACTCTCCTCAATCTGATACTCGCGGGATATATGTATATCACATCCTCCGGAGACACCAAAAAAGTACAGGAAGCAAACCTCCGCATGACATATACGGTTATAGGTCTCTTGATCATTACTTTAACACCACTCATTGCTGCTCTTATCGGTTTTGTCGCTTTTGGGAGGTGGGACGCAATCCTAAACCCTAATTTTAAAACTATTAATGAGTTAACACCATAACCGTGATGTTCACAGCAACGTTACTTGCAGTACGTAGCACTGAAAATATATGTCTGGGACCTTTATGCGATGTTTTGAAACCGGGGCTCGGCAATGCCGGCGCTTTAGCGTTAGCAGGTGGAATTCTTGCAAAACTTATTAACCTAGCTCTCATTGTTGGCGGACTTTTTTTACTATTATATCTATTATGGGGAGCATTTGACTGGTTATCTTCAGAAGGAGACAAGGAAAAGGTTTCAAAAGCGCAGAAAAAAATCACGAACGCCCTTATTGGTATGCTTCTTATGGTCATATCACTCACCATATTTGGGGCAGTAACCGGAGATATCTTAGGAATATTTAGGAAGACAGAAAATGGATGGATATTTACCTTACCTACCTTAAATCCCGCGACTCCAGAACTTCCCGATCTTCCGGGAACATAAAATAGAAATAACTCAACGCATAGCGCCAAACGCTGAGTGCAAAACACTTTTACTCCAGAGATAAGCGATAAATCTTTTCGCTGATCAGTAAGTAAGCATTCTCCCCATGTGTTACTATATCTTTTGCTTTGGTAAGTAAAGCTGATTTTACCTGTCGCTCATATGAACCGTTCTTTGAAAGTACGTAAATCACTCCTTTCTTTTTATCCCAAGCGTAGAGCTTTTCACTCTCTTTATCAGTCATTACTTTGCTTAACATCACATCTTCTTCCGGAAACTCAGTTTGAAACCCATCAATAAGACCAGAGGTAAACTTAAGAATTCTCTCCGGCAACCCCACATAGACAGAAGAATCAATAGCAAATGAATGAGCATCAGTTATAGAGACATCATTGGTCTTAAAATATGCTGATTTTGAAGAGTAACCATTTTCTGCAACAAGATATTTATATATCTGATTCTTATTCGGATCAAGCATTTTATTGAAGAGGGTAAGGTCTGTTATTGAACCCCACTCACTATCCGATTCAATTACCTTTTTCGCGCTCTTTTCTTCTTCGACCTGGTAAAGTCCTTCTGAGGGAATAAAGTAAAAAAGGTTGGTCTCATACACTCCCACCAGCTCGGCTGCTCGAACCGCAGAAATTGTCCGTTTATCCAGAGACTTTTTGGAAAGAGATAAGACGTACAGCACGCCATTTGCCTTATCAAGAATAATCATTGTATCATCAGAAATTCCCAGTTTATCTCCTTTTGCTTTTTTATTATCAAGGGTCAGATCATAAAACTCTTCAGCATTTTTTTCCTCTTTTCTTACGACCTGCTCTTCTTTCGCTTTGATAAGCTGCTCAAGATCTTCAATTTCCTTCTTATATTGAGTACCAAGTATTGACTTTAATGTTTCTAACTCTGTCTTTGCCTCAATGATCAACGCCTGAGATCTGGATGCATTTAAAAACGCAACTTCTTCAGACTGTGTCAGTTTTTGGGTTATGATCTCTCTTGCTGTCTGAATTTTTTTCATGTGCTGAGCTTGTAATCTCCGGTTATATCCCAATACTACACTCCAGATCAAAACGATGGCAATGGCGCCAACTATTATAACGGTAAAAGTGCTTTTTTTATTTTCACCGCTGTGAATCCGGGAGAGGAAAGTTCGCAACGCTCCTGCGTCAGAAAACCATCCTTTGTTCTGCGTTTTTTCTTGAGGAAGTGAGTAAACATGACCGGGTTGTGGTAATTCATGAATACTTGGTTCCGTAAGTGACAAAGAAGATTGGTATGCGAGAAACAAAGTAATAACATTTTGGTTAAAAGCGTTGTGTATTTTTGGTGTTAATACCTGGTTAATAGTACGAACTCCACTTATCGCGAGCACTTCCTGGAGAACACCGGGGGAAACCTGCGAAGTAAAGTGAGTGGTAGTGAAAGCATAGATATCTCTTACTTTCATATAACCTGAAGCGCTTTCGTCTCCCTCTATGAGTTTTACAAACTGCTTATCCCGCTTGATGAAAATCTGCGCGTTACCCAAAGTTTTCACATAAAGAACTTCTCCCTGTACATATCCTGCAGCAAGAGAAAGAGACGGAGGAAGATTGTATTTTTTAATACCTTTCTCGATTGCCTCTTCCAGATCAGTCAAATGATTGACAGGATTCTGTTCCAGATACTCTCCAAGCTGCTGTATAAGGTTTGAAACTTGTTCATCAAAGGGTACATCCTCAATATGAACGAGCAGATAAATATTTTTGCCGCAATAGTAGTCAGCAATTCCAGAGCCGGAGTCGTTATTGAGATAAATGCTGTATTGCATATACCGATCAACTAAAGGACTAAAGATAATAGTACTAATAAAACCCCTGCAACAATCTGTAAGGTGGAAATAAAGAATATGAGTCCTGTTTCTTTACTTTGCATCATTTTTATAAGCCCCTCTACCATGTCTGATA
>CAZAJT010000046.1:1003-2238 GCA_964485585.1 uncultured Gammaproteobacteria bacterium | reverse complement strand
AGGTACATCAGCGAAAAGACAATGCTGAACAATTTAAAAAAGAGTTGAATAATATTTTGCGTGGCGAAAAAATCTGTAAAATTCATGGCTTTTTTTTCGGCTGTAACTGGTTAATAATCGCTACTACTTCAGATGGATTTGGAATGCTGATAAACTCAAGATTTACCATATTTCCGGCAGTTTGAAGAAATACATTCCCGTAATCAAATAATGCACCAAAGTATCCGGCACTTCTGGAGGTAATATCTTCTATATTTTCTAAACGGGCTGAACTGACTTCTTTGTATAATACATTGCTGAAATCGATATCGACTATCCGTTCGTTCGTCACTATCCCAACATTAAAGAACCAGTTAAGAAAGTTAAACCAAATATAACTAAAGATAAATACGCCGCCAGCTAAAATCAAAAATAACAGCTGATTGGTGTTCAGGTAAGGCCGTGCAAAATAGTTAATCACAACCAGAAGGATCATAAGGACAAGAGAGTTAAAAATCCATGGAACTTGTGTTATGGGATGCGCCCGAAGAAGGAGGATAACTTTTTCGTCTTTATGCTGAGTCTCAAAGGATACAGAAGGATTCAGTAAGAAGCTGTTCAGATGACGACTGATGCGACGAGTCAGGTCCATAGGTATCATTATATACAACACAAATCGATAGTGATACGCCAAGCGCTGGCGCTAAGCGCTTAAGCGTTTGCAAAAGGCTTGTATTTTTTAGCACTATTTTATATAATGATAGCTCCCGGTTACCTGAGCGATTTGGAACCACCCTTTTCCATCCCGAACAAGGAAGTGAAACAAATCAGCGCCGATGATACTCACTGCAAATCGCAGCTGGGGAACGTAGGTCGTAGCCGGGTCTTTTTTATGCCGCCACGACAATATTACTGACTCAAATAGTGGGAGATCGGTTGTTCTGTAAACTTAACTCCTTTCGGAAGGATAAAATTTTCATCATTTATACTCGTCGTCTTTTTACATGTTTTTATTACTTCCTCAACGAGTGATTGGTACTGACTCTTCGTTTTATCTTTAAACAATTGGTCAATCAATATGTTTATGTTGCCTAACCCGAATGTTGAGAGATTTTCATAGAGAGTAATATACTGTTTCATGCCACACATTTTTGTTCCTTGAGTCCCTACGCTCCATATATAGAGACAATCCTCTTTTAGTAAATAGCTCTGAGATGTTTTGCCCTCCTTTTTTTGTACTAATATATTCTTGTTCT
>CAZAJT010000046.1:0-975 GCA_964485585.1 uncultured Gammaproteobacteria bacterium | reverse complement strand
CAGATCCAGGGCCCAGTTAGGTCAAGAGAAATGGATGAAGAACCCACTACTGCTGAAGGACTCACCTTTGCTGGTGAAGGAGTCATTGGTTGTCTTATTGGAGTACTGGTCACTCCTTTGATTCGTTTTTCAACCGCCAAAACAACACCGATAATAATTACCAGTGCCGGAATAATCAGTACGAAACGGGAAATATAAAGCATGAATGAATGCATAGGTTAATACATAGTAGATTCTGGAGTCTCCCGCCAAGGCGGTGGCATCCAGAATCTCTTATCAGTTCGTCTCAAAGAGAGTACTTTCTGTATCCCCTTTTCCATCTGGTAACATCTCCAGTCCTTTGATCTCCGCAAGTTCTTTTCCCATGATTCCCTCGAGTTCTCCATGCATTTCATAAATGCTGTCGGTGATTTTTTGAATGCTCATCTCCTGTTTTGCCCATTTTTTCTTAAAAAACGTCTTTTCTTTCTCAAGATCGTCACGCATTGACGCATAGACATCGGCAATAGCCTGCATTCTGTTGGTAAACTGAGCGCTCGTCAGGTAGTTCCACAGGATATCTTTTTTTTCGTTATTTCCCTCAACGGCAGATCTAATCATCGCCACTCTCAGCATCCCGGATCGAAGCACCGCGGCAAGACCGATCATACACCCGAACTCTCCCACCCACACGCCCTCATGCATCCCGAATGATTGGACTGTTGGGGGAAGCACCTGGGTGATGAGTACCCCAACATCTGCCTTCACCAACCGCTGATCATCTTTGAGTTTCGTAACCCATTCGTTGCTCCATGCTTTGGTCCTCTTAAACTCCCAGGCAATACTGCCAACCACTTTACCATAACTATTTTTGACAACGTGAATAAGATCGGCGCCATTTACCCCCTTTGGTACCTCCTTTATCTCATCATACGGGAACTCCTGTTTCAGGAGTTTCTCGAGTTCAAGCTCGAGTACCTCTCCCTGCATCTGCTG
>CAZAJT010000045.1:5994-7274 GCA_964485585.1 uncultured Gammaproteobacteria bacterium | reverse complement strand
GGCCGAGCGGAATCGAAGCCCGCGAAGCGGAGCGAGCGGGCTACCGAAGCGACTTAAAGTGAGTTTGGATTTTTTTAAAAAGGTCGACTGCAATAACTACTTTCGGAGGGTAAGGGAGAACAGTAAAAATTATCTCCTAAACCACCCAAGGATTACATCAAGCAGAGAACGTTTGGTTGTAGCTCCTTGTACTTCAGAGCTTTTGCTGGGCGGCGGACTTCCTATATCTGAGTCCTCGGGTTTTTTCGTCGGCATCACTTTTTTCTCATATTCTTCCACACCTTTTGCAAAACAAGACTGCATTACGTCTCCATTTATAGGAGTTGTAAGCGTTTCTCCCCTCATTAATTTCTCAAATGTTTCTGCACCGAGAGCCTGTTTTAGGCACTCTTTGCTTTCTTGCGGCATTTGATTTATGTTCTGGAGCAGTTCCTGCGTGTTCCCCTTGATTGTGGGACCAGAAGCTTGGTTTTCTTTCATAACCACATTCTTACAGGCCTCGGCGTTGGCAGGGTTCGCGCAGAAGGTCTTACACTCTTCAAGAGTGGTACAGAGTGGTCCTCCACCGGTTTTTGGTGGTTTCCCGGATTTGTCCCTCGGTTGACTATCCGGTATTCCAGCGTTTTTGAAGAAGGTCTCACATTCCTGCTGATGGTTTTCATTTTCACAGTATGACTCACATTCTTGCCTGGATTTACATCCTCCAGGTCCCCCATTTTTAAGAAAATCTTCTCCTTCTCTCACCTGACTGGCTTCATCTTCTGCAATAAGTCCTGCTCCTTTGGCAAAGCTAACGCATTCCTCAATTTTTGGGCCACCACCTGAACAATACTGCTGACAAGCTTTCGGAGTCTTACAATCACCCGGAGTTTTTGCTCCGGAAGATAGAACTGCCAGCACTTTCTTAGATTTATCTAGTTCATCAGCGCTCATCAAATTATTCTTCTCGGCATAGTCTAAACAAACACTAAGATTTTCCGGTCGGTCACAATAGGAAGCGCAGCTCTCCTGATTGTTACATCCTCCCGGACCGCTCTTAACCTGAGTGGCATTTCTGATTCTTTCGGCTTCCTCACGCGTCATGAGGCCAGTTTTAACGGAAAATTCATTACAAGCGTTCAGATTTGCAGGGATATCGCAGTAATTTGCACAGTCTTCTTTGTTTTTACAGTTGCCTAATTCTGTAATGGGATAGGCAAGGTTCTGAATAATTGTTTGTTTTTTATCTAGAGGTGTCGGCGTTGGAGAAGTAATATTCGGAATTGGTGTATTGGATGGAA
>CAZAJT010000045.1:0-5894 GCA_964485585.1 uncultured Gammaproteobacteria bacterium | reverse complement strand
GGTCACATAGCCTCCCCTAGTGTTAGAAAAGATTGCCCTGGCTGCTCTTTCGTTATTTTTAATCTTCATTGTCGGCGCTCGCGTTTTTGCATCGAAAGTTATACTTTCTATTTTCAAATCTGGAAGAGGCGAAGAAGTTGGCGTTGGCGTTGCGGTTGGAACGGGTACGCGCATCATCGGAAGAGAGTTGTTATCAAGTGTTCTTTCCGGAAGATCAACTGATTCAACATTTGCCTGATAGTAAACCATATTGGCTGATAAACGGGGAAGCCTTACTGTCATTGATTGTCCGGCGTTTAATTCTTGTTGAATGTTTATTAAGGATTTTTGCGAACAGTTTCTGATGTAATTGTTGTTAGTATCCCGACAGTGAATCACGACTTTTACTGAAGGAAAGTTGACAAATATTGCTGAAAGCTCGCCGATATTAGAAACTACTGCTTCCGGCTCACCATTGATAATGGTCACACTATCAATCTTTAGATCAGGCATTGGTATTAAAGTTGGTGTCGGCGTGGGGGTAGCAGTAGGTACCAAACAAGTAATCCTCGTAAATTCTGATTGGACAGAGATACTTCTATGATCAGTTGTCCAACTATATTCACCGATAATCGGAACTCCACGGGGAATATTATCAGTAATATAAAAATTTAAATTAGCGCCAATCCTAGTCCACGTGTTTGCGTGCCATCGCATAGAGTCTCCTTGATAAGAATAAACCTGGATCCAGTAATCAATAGCTCCCGGCTGATTCGGCCAGCTCCATCTTATGGCATGCCGACCTTCATTAAAAGAGCATGATGCTTGGGGCGCTGGTGGCCGAGCAAGAAATCTAGTAGGCCAAGGAGTCGGGGTAGATGTAGGCGTTGGAGTTAGAGACGGAGTTAGAGTCGGAGTTGGCGTGTATGTTGGTAAGGGCGTTGCGGTCGGTTGTCGAGTCGGAGTTGGTTGCGAACTGCTGCAGGTAATTGCAGTGTAATCTGACCAAGGTGAAATATTGCTGTAATCACTTGTCGAACGATAACGCCCTGAAATAACCCTATCGGCGGGTACAGGATAAATATCAAAGCCATTAAACATCCTTACACTTTCATTAAGCCATTTATTCGCATACCAAGTGTTATTTGAAGAGTCGAAAGCTTGCACTTGATAGTCTCTGATACCATCTTGATATAGACGTATGGTCCAGTCGATTCGAAAGACCCAATTTCCCGAATTATCTTTAATATATGAACAGAGTGCCAATAGCGGCGGAGGTTTGCGAAGAGTCGGAGTTGGTGAAACTGCATTAGCAATATTTACATTTCTTATAGAGAGCAAGGAGAAAAAGATGATTAAAACAGTTAGTATTTTTTTCATCTAAATGGATTTGTTTTTTTATCTTTAAACGGATTAGTTTCTATTTCGAAAGGATTGTTCTTGGGAAGAGCTTGAGTCGGGTTGGGAATTTGCTCGACAGTCTGTTGTGCTGGTGAAGGTGTCTTGGTTTGCCAAGGTTTGTATAGCAACATTAATCCTGCCCCGACCACTGCAATTGCCATGATAACAAACAAGGCAATGAGAATAGATTTCTTTTTATCAAAACCTCCCATCAATTCCAGTATTTCAAATCTAAAATAGAAATGCAATGTCCCGGGTTCAAGTCCCGGCTCTCCGACAAATTTTAAGCAGCAACAAAGAATGTAGTATTAAACAAAGGTTAAAGCATACCCTTTTTGATTCGCTCTTCCGGTTCTTCCAATACGGTGAATGTAGTCTTCATAGGTCGCAGGCTGATCGTAGTTTATGACATGGCTGATATTGGCGATATCTATTCCCCGTGCCGCCACATCAGTCGCAACAAGAATATTTACAACGTCTTCTTTAAAAAGCCGAATCGCTTGCTGACGTTTCGATTGCGGTTTATCGCCGTGTATAGAAGCTACTTTAAATCCTTTCTGATACAGAGAAGCTGATAGTCGTTCAACGCCTCTTTTTGTTCTTCCAAATATGAGTACTTTCTGATATTCATTCTTCTTAAGAAGTCTTTCCAAGATGTCAATCTTATACGCTCCGTTCTCAATTCGTACGATATCCTGATCTACATTTTCAGGGGTGTCCTGTGATCGAACAGAAACAGTAATAGGATTTCTGAGAAATGAATGAATGATGTCGTTAATTTGGCTGGAAATTGTGGCTGAAAAAAATAACGAATGTCTTTTTTCCGGTAACAGAGATAGTAAGTATTTGACATCATGGATAAAACCCATATCGACCATACGATCAACTTCATCAAGCACAATGGTGTTAAATGCGGATAAACGTAATGCTTTTCGTTCTACTAAATCTTTTAGTCTTCCCGGAGTACCGATAATAAAATGCGGATTTCTTTTCAATTCAAATAATTGAGTTCGAATAGATGAACCTCCAATACACAAGGATGAATAAATATTCATTCTGTCGGCCAATAGTCGAAGTTCATCGCGTATTTGAAGCGCTAATTCTCGAGTAGGTACGATAATTAGTATATTTTCACCATTGTTCTTGACGACTTTTTCAAGAAGCGGTATGAGGAATGCGGCCGTTTTACCGGTTCCCGTATTGGCAATACCTATTACATCTTTTCCTTCAAGAATATGAGGGATGACTCGATCTTGTATAGGAGTAGGAGTGGCAAATCCACGTTTAACGATGTTTTCTTTTAACCGATTACTGATAGGCAAGTTGTTAAAAGTGACATTAGGCACAAAAACCTCGACTTGAGCTGTGGTGGTTGCCTTTTTGATAAATTTTGACACATGAATAGTATTTCTATTTCTCGCACCATAAAATCGTTTATACATAAAATGTAAAAATTAATATAAATTGTAGAATAGAACCGGCAGTGAATAATGATGAAGACAGCAGAATCTAAACCAACAATCTAAGGATAGTATACCACAGATGCCTCTAGAATGCTAGGAGTATTTTAGCGACAATAAATGCGACAATTGCGCATATCGGAAAGGTAAGAATCCACGCGGCGACAATGTTTCTTGCAACAAGCCATCGTACTCCAGTGAGTCGTTGTGCGGCACCGACTCCCATAATGGAGGTATTTATCGTATGAGTAGTAGATAACGGAATGCCGGTACGCGACGCAATTTCAATTGCTGTAGCAGCTGCAGTTTCTGCTGCAAAACCATGCTGGGGTTCCAACTTGGTGAGTTTTATCCCCATTGTTTTTATGATGCGCCATCCACCAACCGATGTTCCAAATCCCATAACTATCGCACAGAGTAAGATCACCCAGGGAGGAACTATAAACTCACTGGTTATTCCTCCCAGTAATAACGCCAAGGAAAATATCCCGATAAACTTTTGTCCATCATTACTACCATGAGCAAATGCCATAAAAGCAGCAGACAATAATTGCAGCCTACTAAAATGTTTTCTTACGCGGCTGATAGGCGCTTTTTGAAATATCCACGCAATCGCTAAAAAGATGATATAAGCGAAAATAAATCCTAAAAATGTCGAGAATAATAAGCCAATAAATACTTTTTGCCATCCTGCCCAAAGGAGAACTTTCACTCCACCTGAGGCAAAACCAGCTCCGGTTAAACCGGCGATAAGTGCGTGACTTTCACTGGTTGGTAAACCATATTTCCAGGCAAGAGTACTCCAGAAAATGATAGCGATCATCGCGGCAGCGATAGTAGAGAGACCGATACTTTCAGGTTTAACAATGCCTTTCCCAATTGTACTTGCGACAGCAGTACCAGAAAACGCACCCGCGATATTAAATACAGTGGCAAGGAAAACGGCGACCTTAGGAGAAAGCACTCTTGTTGAGACAACGGTAGCTATTGCATTGGGAGCGTCAGTCCATCCATTTACAAATTCTGCCCCCAGTACAAAGATAAGAACGAAAAGCAAAAGGACAAATTCCATGCAATCTAAAAATTCTTAATGACGATTTCATCCACAATATCTGCTGTTTCTTCACAAGTGTCAAGCACTTCTTCCATCTTTTCAAAAATGTGCTTCCATTTAATGAGAGAAACGATATCTTTTTCATGAGTAAATAGAGAAGAGATGACCTGTCGCGTTAATTCATCTCCTTCATTTTCCAACGTATGAATGTCAACGATTATTCTTTTTATGTCTTTAATTTTTCTATCACGGTGTTTTAACAGCGAGATGAGTGCGTAGACCGCAGCGGTTGCTTTATTTATCGTCGTTGCAATAATTTTGAAATCACCAGTCGTTGTCTGAATTTTGTAGACAAAAAGACAGGCAAAAATATCCTCAATACGATCGATAATATCATCTAAATTACGGGCTAACGCATGGATATCTTCACGGTCAATAGGAGTTATAAACGTACTATTTGCTTCCTGCTTCAAGGTGTGGCAGAGCGAGTCGGCTTTCAGCTCAAGATGGCGAGCTTTTTTGGCAAGCAGGTCAATGTTCACGCTTTTATCTTTCAGTTGTGGAAGAATAGCGCCGGATTGTTTGACAATAGCTGAAAGTTCTTCAAAGATATCGAAGAATTTTGGAGTTTTAGGAAAAAGGTTTACGATGAGGCTATTATATCATGAAACTATATCAAAAAACTCCTTCCTGTTTACCGATAGTATAAATCGGGGCGCTTGCCAATGCTGTAGCAATCATAAGCGCAACGAGCGGCGAAGCTCTTCCTGCTTGTGCTTTCAAATCAGCTTCGAGCATACGTATCTCATTATCAAGCTCAGACTTTCTGATTCTAAATTTAGCCAAATCTATCTTATTCTGATCGGTTTGTTCTTCTTCCGGCTTTTTTTTGATGGCGTCAATACCATGAACAATATCATTTCTCTCTACAATATCAGAACGAAGTCTATTGATTTTTGCAAGGACATCGGTTTTTTCAAGCTCTTTCATATTTCTGGCTTCCTTGGTAGTTTGTTCTTTTACCCTGCTTTGCATTTCCGATCTTCTGCTCTGCCATCTTGTGTATTCCTCAGGGTTTTTGGTCTTGTCGGGCGCAAGATTTTCTTTATCCCATCCTTGCATGGTTAATTCGGTTCGTGTCGTAGCGATATGTTCAACTTCAGCATTTTCGTATTGTTCGCACCACTGTCGGTATCCTTCGGGGTTCGTCGTCGGATCAGGTCTTGGATTCTCCCGCTGCCAGTTTTCCAAACCGGTCTCAACCTGCATACGAGGTACTTCATCTGATGCTATTGGAATAGCCTCGCGAGTTTCTCCTAAA
Source organism: uncultured Gammaproteobacteria bacterium (assembly GCA_964485585.1). Taxonomy (GTDB): domain Bacteria; phylum Patescibacteriota; class Microgenomatia; order UBA1406; family GWC2-37-13; genus CAZAJT01. The sequence goes on along the minus strand of CAZAJT010000045.1, from coordinate 679 downwards.
TTGTCAGGGAGCCCAACGAGATCTTCTATCGCCCGCTCGCCCGCATGAGTATCAACAGAAGCAGTAGCCCTTTTCGCGAGAACGGATATTTCAGATGCCGCTATTGGGTTGGGAACGAGCGTTGCGGTTTCCGCTGATTTTATCAGGGTGGCTCCGACTGGTACCGCTTCTGTAGCGACTGCTGCGCCGGCGCCTACTGTTTCAGCGACTCTTGCGGCAGATGCAGCACCTTCAATAGCGAGTGATACCGGATCCATAATGAGTTACGGCAATTTATGAATATACGATCTTATCGTATCGAGTAATTCAGTTGTTTTTTCCTCATCGATGTAGGTAAGCATTATCGCATGTACTTTTTCGAGCTTTGGGTGACTAACAATAAATTCTTTTAGTTTTTTTTGCATATCCTCCTTTGAACTAAAAGGGAGAAGTGTTAAGAAATCCTTTGCAGCCTGTTTAGCATTAGCAAGAGTTATTTCGCCGGTATTAAGTTGTTCGGCAATTATTTTTAGAAAGTCAATTTCAATGTGTTTCGCCAACGAAGCAAGCTTGTCCATACGTATACTACAGCATATTATGTTAAGAAAATTATTGCAATTGTTTACTGTACTTCACCGCATGATAAAAAAACATTGTTCCCGATTACTTCACGAGTTTCGCACTTCCTGTCATCCTGAGG
>CAZAJT010000044.1:0-7372 GCA_964485585.1 uncultured Gammaproteobacteria bacterium | reverse complement strand
TGCTCAAGCTGTACGGAATCTACTTGTTCTGGATGATCCAGACGGCGCCATTTTGTTATTTTCCCCTCAGACGATTTTCTTCCGGATAACGATACTGCCGCAGCATGAATCGCCGATTCAATAATAGCTGCCTGAACAACTTCAGGCAAGTGTTCTGTTCCTGCCCTGAAGTCAGCATATTCATATAGAAAGTCTCTTGCATGGGGACGAATAACTTCCATTACTTGTAACCGGAAATTATCAATTTTACTATCCCGCGTTTTGGTTGGAGCGGTATTATTGTCTATTCCTCGTTCTACAGCTGTCATGGTCGGAGTTTAGCAAATGAGTAATCTATATACAAGAGGAAATGCTTCTTTTGTTACGGTACTTTTTGTGCTCCCAATGATCTCGCAACCGAACCAAATTATAAAAAGGCTGTCAAAGATCTACTAGAATTGTACGCTACCTTTGGCACCAGAAAAGAGTTTCTCCATCAATACTCCGTTTAGAGATTTTGATCGCATCGCCCAACAAAACTGCTATAATCCGTCGTATGGAGAGAATAAGAATTCTTAGCGGAGGGGAACACATGGAAGGCACACTGATTTTACCATCTAAAGTGCAGGTTCAGAACCCTGGTGCAATCTTCTTTCATGGTATGACAAGCAGCGAAAAAAACTATATTCCGATTGCCGAACGATTGGCAGCCCACGGAATTGTAGGACTTACCTTAAGTATTAGAGGTCATGGTAACAGTGAAGGAGATTTTAATACGTTAACAGTACACGATGCAGTCAATGACGGTTTATCTACATATGACTTTTTCTCCCGCTACGATTTTATAGATAAAAAGCGAATTGGTCTGTGTGGGGCAAGTGTCGGTGCTGCAATAGCGTCACTTATTTCTGCAGAGAGAGCAGTACGTAGTCTAGTTCTTCGCGTACCTGCAACCTACACTGAAGAAATGATGGGGATGACATATACTCAAATAACGATGAAGGAAGGCCGCATATTCCAACAGATATCCAATATAAGTGATACGCCTGCCCTACGCGCAGTTAAGAAATTTTTCGGATATCTGCTTGTTATTACTTCAGAGAACGACACAATTATTCCCGTAGCTATTCCTACCTCTTACCTACTCAGCGCTGAAGCAACAAAAAGAAAAGAAACAGTAGAAATAAAAGGCGCAACCCATAATTTAACTGAAGAAAGCTGGAGAGATGAATTTATCAAAGAAACTGTCCAATGGTTTGTTAAGACTCTTTAGTGAGAGTGGGCACTGTCCACAAAGTGTCAGTTGTGAACAGTATTTCTACTTGTAATGATAGCATCATGTATCCCATGAGTGTATGGCGCATTTGTGAAAAAGAACTGAAGAAGCTACGTTCTGGATGAACGGCGACATTCTTAATGGGAAAGCAGGGGTACAAATGACAAGAAAAGAGCGGATTGATATACCGCTCCTTTTCTAATCTACAACTGTTATTTTTGTTATAGTGCTTTTCTACTAGTGCTCCCAAGGGGATTCGAACCCCTGATTCTCTGGCTGAAAACCAGATGTCCTAGGCCGCTAGACGATGGGAGCTACTTACCATGTTTTCAATGATCACGATCCAAAACGGATCGGATCGAGCATGCACGATGGCTTGTAATATCTGCCATCGGCACCGCTAGACGATGGGAGCAACATAGCATATTATAGCATGCAGCGAATAGTCCCTTTCGTTAAAGTAATGTATCTATTATAATACTGCTCTATGTCTATCGAGGCCAGATGTAATATGGGGGAGAATCCGAAGATGGAGAGGAGACATTTTAGAGGATTTGATCTGGTGAAATTGGTCCCAGAACATCCTACATCTTCTCTACCGGTATTGATTGTTCCCGGCTATCGATGCGGCGCAGATTCTTATGAACTGTTAATGCGCTGTCTTGCTTCCAGCGGGTTAACACCGGTTTGTATTGATTATCAACCGGAAGCTGAAGATCAACCAAAAAAATGGGGAATGTTTCCTGATGTAAATAAAGTTAAGCAGGAAGCAATGCAAGTTGCAATTGATACTGAGGGTTTTCCGAATGAGCAGGGTATTAAACAAGTACAGGTCATCGGTCATTCCAAAGGAGCTTTGGATACGATTCTCTTCGCAAAAGACCATCCGAAAAACTTCGTAAACTGCGTTCTCGCTGCTCCCCGTGGTATTATGATGCCAACGAATACTTTAGCCGCAATGAATGCATTAAGAATAGGAGATAGAAGAAACAAGAGAGATAAAGTACGTTTTACAGAAGAACATCCGGAACTAAGCCAGCAGTTAGCAGATATCAGACGAATTGAGAGGAGATTCGAAGCTGATGGTACACGATATCTTATGGAGATTGTAACTACTGCAACTCAAACAATACACAACCACTTCCAATATGTAAAAGACAATTGAGTGCGAATAGTGATTGTGGCTCAATCAAACGATTGCTATTATCCGGTGGAAGTGCTCAGTAGTATTTTGACAAGAGGAAATTTTCCCGTTGATGGATTTATTGTGGCCTCAGGTATTCACGGTGCATTAAAGTATGATTCCGGACTTTGTCTTGCTGTTGCCAATCTCCTCAAGCGCATGAAAAAAAATCACGTAAATCTGGTACTATAGAGAATAGAATTACTTTTATGAAACGAGGATTAAAGATTCTTCTTATTGCTGAGGCGTGGGCAGTGCTTGCGCTTGGTATGATCGCTCCTATTTATGCGATCTTTGTTGAAAAGATCGGGGGAGATATTCTTGATGCAAGCTGGGCGTACTTTGCATTTATGTTTACATCAGGCGCAGTAATTTTTCTCATCAGTCATTGGGAAGACAAGGTTCGACACAAGGAAAAACTTATTATGCTCGGATATGTATTAACATCAGTGGGATGCTTATTGTATATCTTTGTTGAAAATCAATTCGCACTCATGGTTACGCAAGTACTTCTCGGATTAGCGGTAGCAGTAAAGGATCCGGCGTATGATGCGCTTTATATGGAATACATAGATCATCGAAAAGAAGCATCTGAATGGGGTGATTGGGAATCAATGTTTTATATTACTACTGCGGTAGCAGCTATTGTCGGCGGCTATTTTGCAAATGCTTTTGGTTTTAAGGCGTTATTTATATTTATGTTTCTTACCTCAGTATTCAGTATGGCGACGACATTGTTTTTATTTAAGAAGAAACAATATCTCAATGCTACATAATAAATATGACAGGTAGATTGATCATTCTTGCTTCCTCGTCGCCGAGGAGGAAACAGCTTTTGGAAATGGTGGGATTGGATTTCGAAGTTGTTCCCAGCAGTTTTGAAGAGAATATTACTAAAGATATGGATCCTTATGAATTGGTTGAATATCTATCGTTTCAAAAAGCTCAGGATGTTGCTACAAAATATACTGATGCGGTCGTGATCGCAGCGGACACAGTGGTTGTTTTAGATGATATTGTCATCGGCAAGCCGAAAGATAAAAGACACGCAGTAAGCATATTGAGAGCATTGAGTAATAAATCCCATAGGGTAATAACCGGCTACACTATTATTGTTTCACCAATTTACCAGCGAATTACCAACACGATAACATCTACTGTTTATTTTAGAAAGTTAAATCAGAAGGAAATACAAGATTACGTTGCGACCGGTGAGCCGATGGATAAGGCAGGAGCATATGGTATTCAGGGCTTGGGATCGATATTTATTGAGAAAATTGAGGGAGATTATTGTAATGTAGTGGGTCTTCCGGTTTACCACCTCCTTGAGGATCTTAAGAAAGTACTAGGGTGATTTCCCCTTTGTAGGTGCGTTGTCGTAATTCTAGCGCAGTACCTCGGATTATTTCTTCAAATTTTTTCGTTATCTCTCTCCCGATGACTATTTGATTATTCGGGAACAATGATTGAATATCGTTTAACGTATTGATAATTCGCTGCGGTGATTCATAGATGATGAACTTAGTTTCGCAAATAATTTCTTTTATTCCTACAAGCTGATTCAACAGTTTCTTTCGTTTATTTTGATTTTTTGGAAGGAATCCAACAAACAGAGAAAATTGCGGATCAACACCCGCATATATGAGCGTGGTTACTGCGGCAGTAGGACCAGGAATGACAGTGAATGGAAGCTGTTCTTTAATAACTGTTCGAACAAGGAGCAATCCTGGGTCTGAAATAACCGGCATGCCAGATTCGGAGATTAATGCAACGGTTCTGTCCTCGTGTAAATACTGTATGATTTGTGGTAGTTTTTCAAACTCTTTTTCTCTATAATAAGAAACAAGTTTCTGATCAGGTGGAGGAGATAAACCAAACATCTCCTTTATTTTTTTCATGAGTATCCCAGTGGAACGAGTGTCCTCAGTGAGGATGATATCCGACTGAGCTATCGTCCGAGCCTGTCGGAGCGAAAGATCGTCGAGATTGCCGATTGGAGTGCCGACTATGTAGAGCATATGATAGAACAAATTATCGCTTTTTTAACAAACTTTATTATACAGGTAATTACTTCAACCGGTTACCTTGGTATCTTTCTCCTGATGACTGCGGAGTCAGCTCTCATTCCTATCCCATCGGAAGTTACTATGACGTTTGCCGGATATCTTGCTTCTATTGGTACATTTAACATTTACGCTGTTATTATTGTCGGCGCACTTGCGAATCTGGTAGGCTCACTTATTGCTTATTACATCGGGTTTTGGGGAGAAGGTGCGTTTGTCCGGAAACTGTTACGGAAATATGGGAAATGGGTATTGATAACCATGCATGAATATGATCAAGCCGAGCGGTGGTTTCGCATGTATGGAGAGAAAATAACGTTTTTCTCACGATTACTCCCCGTGGTTCGTACCTTTATCTCTCTTCCCGCCGGAGTGGCCAAGATGAACATGAAAAAGTTTGTGATTTTCACTTTTGTCGGTTCACTGATCTGGAGCGCATTGCTTACGTATATCGGATACGTGCTGGGAAAAAACTGGCAATCGCTTGAAGTCTATTACCGGAAATTCGAATATGTCATCATTGCAGGAGGAGTAATTCTGGTTGGATATTACATCTTTCATAAGTGGCATAAATTCTCTCATCATCGCAAGCGTTCATAGTATGGGGATCCCTCGACTGCGCCCGCCTTCGGCGTGGCTTCGCTCGGGATGACAAAGGGTATGGCAAAGGCTTTCACATCATCGTAAAGGTTTATAGTTTGGGGATCGATGACAGATGGGGTTGAAAAGTGGTATAATGATTGGTTTATGCAATTTCGTATTTCTTCTGATTTCAAACCTACTGGCGATCAACCTCAAGCAATAGAAAAACTTTCAGCTGGAATACAGTCTAATCTGAAAAATCAGGTACTTCTTGGAGTGACTGGATCAGGAAAAACCTTTACCATGGCAAATATTATTCAAAAACTGCAAATGCCTGCTCTTATCATTTCGCATAACAAAACGCTTGCCGGACAACTCTATCAGGAGATGCGGGATTTTTTTCCAGAAAATGGTGTTTCCTATTTTGTTTCATACTACGATTACTATCAACCTGAGGCATATATTCCAACTACGGATACTTATATTGAGAAGGAAGCACAGATCAATGAATTGATTGACAAGCTCCGATTACAGACAACTACCAATATTCTTACCCGACCTGATACTGTTGTTGTCGCTTCAGTGTCTTGTATCTACAACATAGGTTCTCCAATCGAGTACGGTAAATTTATTCTTGAGCTTGTGATAGGTGGTGAAGCGAATTGGATGACTATTGCTCACCGGCTCGCTGAGCTTCTTTATGAACGATCAGAGTTTGAATTTGAACGAGGAACCTTTCGCATAAGGGGAAATTATATGGACGTTTATCCTGCATATGAAGATTTTGGATATCGCATTGTGTCAGAAAATGGATGGATCAAGGAAATAATAAAGTTTGAGCCACTTTCCGGAAAAGAGCTTGGTCGTTTATCAAACAAGCAAAAATCGATTATTATCTACCCGGCAAAACATTATTTGACTGATCCGGTTGTATTTCAAAACGCAAAGACGCAGATTCGCGCAGATCTTCAGAAAGAATACGCTGAGTTAAAACAGATGGGAAAAGAGTTCGAAGCTCATCGACTTCTCAAAAAAGTGAATTATGATCTGGAGATGATTCAAGAAGTGGGGTATGTCAATGGCATTGAAAACTATTCACGATATTTTGATGGAAGAAGACCGGGAGATCCGCCCTATACACTTCTTGATTATTTTGCTCAAGCGTATGGAAAAAACTTTATAGTTTTTATTGATGAGTCACATATGACTGTTCCTCAAATTCGGGGGATGTATAATGGAGATTTTTCACGAAAAAAAACGCTCATTGAATTTGGATTCCGCTTGAAGGCATCATTTGACAATCGTCCACTTAAATTTGATGAATTTTATCGTATTCCTCCTCATCTCGTGTACGTTTCAGCAACTCCGGATAGATGGGAAATCGGGATGTCGCAGGGAAGAGTAGTAGAACAGCTTGTCAGGCCAACCGGTATTGTCGATCCCGTAATTGCTATACGTCCTTCTACACACGAGATTCCTGATTTGATAGCGGAAATTGAAAGGCGAGCGAAAAACGGTGAAAAAGTATTAGTCACCACGCTTACTAAAAAAACCGCAGAGGATCTTACCGATTATCTTAAAGATAAATCACTGCGCGCTGCCTATCTCCATTCGGATATCAAGACGCTTGAGCGTTCGGATGTTTTAGATAATCTTCGAAAGAATGAATTTGACGTATTAATTGGCGTTAATCTGCTTCGTGAAGGACTTGATCTACCAGAAGTCACCCTCGTTGCAATTCTTGATGCGGATAGAGAAGGTTTTTTGCGTTCCCGTACCTCATTAATCCAAACAATGGGAAGAGCTGCGCGAAACGTTAAGGGAGAAGTTATCATCTATGCAGATGAAACGACACGATCTATTCGGGAAGCAATGAGTGAAATTGAAAGAAGAAGAACGCATCAGCTTCAGTACAATACCCAGCACAATGTTATCCCTCGTACTATCTATAAGCCTATTCGTAAAAAAATTGTAGATCAGGAGGAGTCGTTCATTGCGTACGATATGCCCAAGTCGTCAATTATAGAAGATTATTTAGAAAACATTCGTAATAATTCACTTACTCCTTATGATCGGAAAAAGGTCGTCAAGAAATTGGAGCATGAGATGAAGAAACAAGCAGAGCAATTAAATTTTGAGATTGCGATCCAGATTCGGGATAAGGTGAGAGATCTGAAATCTGTTATTTAGAAGTTATCTCTAAACCCACGGATATGAATTGTCATTGCGAGCCATACATACTATGGCGAAGCAATCTCATAAATAAATGGGATTGCCGCGTCTCAGCCA
>CAZAJT010000043.1:0-7457 GCA_964485585.1 uncultured Gammaproteobacteria bacterium | reverse complement strand
CGAGGAAAGCAGGAACGTTTACCTATTCATGCGGGATGAATATGTATCATGGGAAAATTATTGTTAAGTAATATAGCAACCGCAAAACAAAATGTCATCCCCGACTTGACCTCCGGTTCGGAGGTCTTGATCGGGGATCCAGAAAATAACCTGGATTCCCGCCTTCGCGGGAATGACAAAAACGACATCCTGTTTTTTGCTAGCTATAGTTATAACAGAAGTTACGCAGTTGATTTTAGTTTAGCATGTCATTGCGAGCGAAGCGAAGCAATCCCATTTGAGATTGCCACGGCTCAGCCAATGGCTGATCCTCGCAATGACAGCAGAGTGCGTAAGTCCTGTTATAAGTTAGAAGTTATGAGTGAAATACTCAGAACCCAGAACTAATAACTCATAACTATGAGCAATAAACTGACAAAAAAAACATTTTCCATCAAGGGCATGCATTGTGCATCATGCGTATATGCAGTTGAGAAATCATTAAAAAAACTGCCGGGGGTGCAAGAAGCAGCGGTCAACCTCCCGATGGGAAGCGCTACTGTGTCTTACGATCCGAAGACTATCACTGATGAGCATCTGAAATCTGCGGTCGCAAATGTTGGGTATAAAGCTTTCATCAACGAAGAACTCAAAACAGAAGACGAGGATAAGAAAGAAAAACAGCATGAACTGAATCAACTGCTCCGAAAAGTCATCGTAAGCCTTGGTCTTGGAACACTCATTCTCTGGGGAAGCATTCCCGGACTTATGGACACTGCTCCTCTATTCCTTCAAAATTTCTGGACACAACTACTGCTTGCGACACCCGTACAATTCTGGGCAGGATGGACATTTTATCAGGCAACTATTCCGGCACTCAAGCACCGCAGCGCAAATATGGATACGCTGGTAGCAATTGGCACAACGGTTGCATATAGTTATTCTGCATTTGTCACCGTTTTTCCTCAAATTATAAAAAACGTCGGTATCGAACCTGCTCCCTATTTTGACGTGGCGACAATCATCATCGCACTTATTCTCCTCGGCCGGTATTTCGAGGCAAAAGCAAAAGCCGGTACCTCAGAAGCGATCAAAAAACTATTAGGCTTACAGGCAAAAACAGCTCGTGTCTTAAGACCAAAAAATGTCATTGCGAACACGAAGGACGTGGCAATCTCATCGGGATCCTCACGTCGCTTCGCTCCTCAGGATGATAGAGAATACATCGAAACCGATGTTCCTATCAACGAAGTAGAAATTGGCGATATTATCCGTGTACGACCCGGAGAAAAAATTCCCGTTGACGGGGTTATCCTCGAAGGAGAATCCTCAATTGATGAGTCAATGGTAACCGGTGAAAGCATTCCTGTTGATAAAACAAAAGGCGATACGGTTATTGGCGCAACCATAAACAAGACCGGAACTTTTACCTTCAAGGCAGCTAAAATTGGTCAAGAAACAATGCTTGCGCAAATCATCAAACTGGTACAGGAAGCGCAAGGGAGTAAGGCGCCGATCCAACGCATCGCCGATATCATATCTTCGTATTTTGTACCGATTGTTATCATGCTCGCAATTGGAACATTTGTACTTTGGTATAATTTTGGCCCTCAGCCGACATTTTTATTTGCAATGTTGAATATGGTTGCAGTACTTATCATCGCCTGTCCGTGCGCAATGGGGTTGGCAACTCCTACTGCAATTATGGTTGGCACCGGAAAAGGAGCGGAACACGGGATCCTGATTAAGGATGCAGAAAGTCTTGAGATCGCAAACAAGGTAAATACGATTATTTTTGATAAAACAGGAACAATAACAAAAGGAAAACCAGAGGTTACCGACGTCATTGCGAGGAGTGAAGCGACGAAGCAATCTCCAAAACCGGGATCGCCACTCCCGACTTTCAGTCGGGATCGCGATAACATTTTGCGCATAGCGGCATCGCTAGAAAAAGGTTCTGAACATTCACTCGCTGAGGCGATTGTGAAAAAAGCTGAGGAAAAGAAACTTATCTTAAGCAAAGTCGAAGGATTTAAGGCAATACCGGGACACGGTATTGAAGGTTATATTGATGGAAAAAAAGTATTATTCGGCAACAGGAAGTTAATAAACAAAGAACTTGTCATTCCGAGCGAATCGGCCAATGGCCGAGAAGTCGAGGAATCCCTTAGCAAACTAGAAAACGAAGGTAAAACTGTCATGTTGCTGGCGATGGAAAAAAATCTCATCGGCCTTATCGCAGTTGCAGATACGGTAAAAGAGTCTGCAAAAGATGGCGTCAGATCATTACGTAAGCTTGGCATAGAAACCATTATGATCACCGGCGATAATCAACGTACTGCAGAAGCAATAGCAAAACATGTCGGTATCCAGCGGGTACTCGCAGAAGTATTACCTGATCAGAAAGCAGAAGAAGTAAAAAAACTGCAATCAGAAGGAAAAAAAGTGGCGATGGTTGGTGACGGGATCAATGATGCGCCGGCGCTTGCACAGGCAGATGTAGGCATTGCGATGGGCACGGGTACTGATGTGGCAATCGAAGCAGCAGATATCACATTGGTTAACAAAGATCTGCGTTCTGTTGCTGCGGCAATCAATTTATCAAAAAAAACAATGCGTACGATCAGATTAAATCTTTTTTGGGCGTTTGGGTATAACGTAATACTGATTCCGGTCGCGATGGGAGCGCTCTACCCGTTTTTCGGAATTCTCCTCAATCCTATCTTCGCCTCAGCCGCGATGGCATTGTCCTCAATATCGGTTGTCACGAATTCGCTATTTTTGAAGAAGGTTACGATATAACACGAGTTTCGCACTTCCTGTCATCCTGAGGAGTGAAACGACGAAGGATCTCTGAACTTGTTTCAGCCTCGCATTCGCGAGAGATTCTTCTCGGCCATTGGCCGATCAGAATGACAACTGCGAAACTCGTGCTTATAAGAACTACGAATCCTGATTTAAAAGATCTATCTGCTACATGGAAGATGCCGAAACAAGACCTCCGAATCGGAGGTCAAGTTCGGCATGACAAAAAGACTTAAAGAGACGTTTTCTCTACGCTATAAAATTTCACTCTGTCACCGCGGAACAAAAGATCTATCTCTCCCACTGGACCGTTGCGGTGTTTTGCGATACTGAGTTTGATCTGCCGTTTACTTTGATCCAGCAGGTCTTCACTTTCATCTTCGTAATATAAAAACATAACAACATCCGCATCCTGTTCTATAGCGCCGGATTCGCGCAGATCCGCAAGCTGTGGTTTTTTTATCCCCCGCTGCTCTACTGCCCGAGACAGCTGAGAAAGTGCCAGTACCGGAATCCGCAGTTCGCGGGCGAGATTCTTTAATCCCTGTGAGACAAATGAAACTTCCTGTACCCGTGACTCGAATCGTTTCCCGGCATCGGCAAGCTGCAGATAATCAACCACAATGAGTTTGACATCTTTCTCCAGCTTCAGTTTTCTCGCTTTGGTACGCATCTCAAGAATAGAGATACCCGGCGTGTCATCAATAAAAATAGGAGCCATCGAGAGATCGCCCATCGCCTCCATGAGATGCTTCATCTCGACATCTGAAAGCTTACCGGTTTTCAATTTCCATGCGTCAATATCTGCCTGGCCGACAAGCAGACGATCGACCAGTTCTTCTTTGCTCATCTCGAGTGAAAAAAATCCTACCGGGTATTTATGTTTTGTAGCAATGTGGAGGGCCATGTTTAGTGCAAATGTTGTTTTTCCGATACCGGGTCGCGCCGCAAGAATCAGCAGATTTGACGCTTGCATACCGGCAAGTCTATGATCGAGGTCGGAAAATCCCGTCGGCACGCCACGCAGGCTGTCTCCCCGCTTCATAAATTCTTCCAACCGCTCAAAACTCTCGGTAAGAATTTCTTTTAATTCGATAAAATCCCGATGAGACTGTTGCTGCGACAATGTGAAAATTTCCGATTCTGCCAGATCGAGAAGCTTTCGCACATCACCTTTGTTATCAAACGCTTTTTCGACGATACGCGAAGAAACATCAATCATTTTTCTTTTTATGTAGTGATCTTTTACAATGTTGGCGTAATGCTCAACATATGCTGATGTCGGTACGGTAGTGATGAGATCCGAGAGATATGAAGATCCACCGACTTGCTTTAATGTGCCGGCGTGCTGAAGCTCATTTTTCAAAGTCACGACATCGATCGGCTGCTGCTTTTCAAAAAGCGATATCATCGCCGAGTAAATAAGCGTATGTTCGCGGGAATAAAAAAAGTCGGGTTTGAGAAATTCGGCTACCAAATGAAACGCTGCCGGGTCGATAAGAAGAGCGCCCAGCACTGATTTTTCAGCTTCCAGATCATGTGGCGGCACTTTGTATGCATCTAAGGTGGACATAATCAAGGATCTAGCATCTCATTTCAGAACGACATAACGACTACTTTGATCTCATCTCCGAGGTCTTCTTTTTTCAAAGCGAGCTTATCAACAGGAGCGGGGGTATCAACACCCATCTGTTTTAAAAATGCATCAAGTTTGGATAATTTCCCAAAAGTGGACTGATCCAGTTTGTCATGATTATAGTGCATGGGAATTACGATGCTCGGATCGATTTTTTTTACCATTTGTGCCGCCTGCTGCTCATCGATGGTGTAGAACCCTCCGGTAGGGACAAGAAGCACATCGATATTCCCTATCTCTTCATACAATGCATCGTTGGGTAATACGCCGATGTCACCACAATGAAGAACATTAATATCGTCTGCCTCGATTTTATACAGTGTATTCATCCCCCGTTGTTCTCCCTTTTTTTCATCGTGGTACCACTGATAACCAAATACCCGAATCCCTTTTTTCTCAAACTCTCCCGGCCAGTCGATGATGAGCGGTTCACCCGCTATTCCTTTTAGATTATTGTGATCAGCATGTTGATGAGATACTGTGACAATATCCGCTTCCGTTTTGGGAAAATGAATACCGATAGAAGAATCATACGGATCAGTCACCAATTTTGCTTCTTTAGTCTTGATAAGAAATGAAGCGTGACCTAAATATTTGATCTCCATAGCAATATTGGAGAATAACAGATCCGCAAAAAAAATGCAAGAGGGTACCGTATCAAAACTGTCACCTAAAAACGGTACTTTTACTTGATCCAAGTATACCAAAGTATGATTAGATGGGGTATATGAAAAAAAATTCAAGTGTCCAACCTGTCTCTCAACCTTCAGTGTTATTAGAAAGACTAAACGTAGCTCTTCTATCCTGTATCTTTGTAAAGCATGTAGTAGGCACTTCTCCATAAAGACGGTATGGTTTGATAGGAAATCTATCCTCTCAGATCATTTGGATGGGTTGTCTTTCAGGAAGCTTTCTGTAAAGTATTGCATCTCTGCGATGAGTGCATGGAGGATATGTATTGAAGAGCTCAAACAACTTCCCAACAATAACCAGTTTACGTTTAACTACTGCAATCGGTTCTCATCAGTCTTTATGTTTGATGGGAAGTACTTTAATGTGGCAGATCAGAAATATGATTGGGTACTTCTGTGGGGAATAGATTACTTTCGACACGATATCCCCATCTTTACTCTTGCTCCTTCTGAAAACTATCAAAACTGGGCGAAATACTTCTCCTACTTTAGGATTATCTCCCACCATCCTGAGCTTTTGGTCTGTGACGATAACTACAACTTGAAACTTGCGGCCCGTAACTCATTTCCTCAAGTTAAGATTCAAACGTGCTACAACCACTTTAAAGAAAACATTTGCAGCAGTCTGAGAGTCAGATCAGACCCTACCTACAAACCATTTATGAGGAGAATTGAGTCTATCTTAGACTCCTCACAAAAAATCGCCGATGATACGTTTAACCATTGGATGTACTGTTTGTATCGAGATTACCGGAAAGATCCTGTGTGTTTATCTGTTTTAACAAATATCGAAAAGTACAAGCATGAACTTCTTGCCTACCGTGGGATATCACAAGCTCCGTTAACGTCAAACTTGATAGAGGGCATGAATGGACACTTGGAAGCTCGCTTAGTGGCATTGAGGTCGTTTCAATCAATTACCCATGCCAGACTCTGGTTTAATGGCTATGTCTTAAAAAGACGTCTTACTAAATTCACCGATTGTAGAGGAAAATTTAGATATCTTAACGGGAAAACAGGGGTAGAGATGAGTAAAAAACAAGGGGTTGATGTACCAAGCTTTTTTTAGTTGCTAGGTGACAATTTTGTTACGCTTCTATGCAAGAGCCCGAAGCGGGAATCGAACCCGCGGCCTAGTTCTTACCAAGAACTCGCTCTACCACTGAGCCATCCGGGCTAAATATCCATTATACTAAAACTATGTCAGTTATTTTTTTTCTGCAAACTCATAAAGTACAAACGCTCAAAATTTTAATGGTGATATTTGCAATTGGTATCGGTATTCTTGGTACTTCGTATTTGAAAAATAGACCAACAGACAAACCGGACGTACTCGGTCAAGCAACAACAACCGATTCTCAGCAAACCAGCGATGAATTCATTCCGCTCAACGAAATTAAAGATAAGGTTGGTGATCTCGTGCAAAACTATATAGATCAGACAAAAAAAGTGATCGATACTGCAGAGTTTCAGACGACAAAATTTATCGAGCAAACTGCTTCAAAATCTGCCGAAGCGGTGCAACATACCATCATTCAAAACACCGTTGGTCCACTCATAAAGCAAATAGAAAAACTACCCGTGAAAGAACAAGAAGAGCTTAAAAAAAACATTTGCAAATAGCCCTACTATAATAAACACCAAATAACAAATCTCAAGTTTCAAATAAATTCCAAATCTCAAATTACATTGTTTTGAATTTCGATATTGGTGCTTATTTGGAAATTGGTGCTTAGGATTTGGAATTTCTCAATTTACTTATCGCAAAGTACGTTACAACCGTAGCGGAGACAATTACGTTTAGCGACTTATTGATACCCCACATCGGTATCTCGACGATTTGATCAACGAGCCTCAATGTTTTTTTTGTAACTCCTGAAGTTTCGTTCCCTACCACAAATGCGATGGGCAGTGAATACTGAGCCTGCTTGTACTCAATCGCTTTTCGATGTTGTTCAATTGCGATGATAGTTATGAGTTTTGAGTTATGAGTTATGAGTTTCTTTTGTCTTGATTTCTCCGAGCTCAAAACTCCGAACTCCGAACTCCGAACCTTTCTCAACTCCTCAATCGCTTCTCCGGCTGTCCGTTTATATTCCCACGGTACGACCTTATAAGTACCTATCGAGGCTTTTTTGATTTTGGGATTCGGCGGAATTTCCGTCTCACCACATAAATAGATCTTTTCCATAGCAAGCGCGTCGGCCAGCCGGAACAAGCCTCCGACATTATAAGTATCGTAGATATTTTCAAGGATGAGGTATATGGGTCGCCTCTTCAGACTCTTAAGCCGCTTCTGCACCTCCTCCTCATCAACTTCACGCAGCTCTCTCGCTCCAAGTTTC
>CAZAJT010000042.1:0-7466 GCA_964485585.1 uncultured Gammaproteobacteria bacterium | reverse complement strand
GTTTTTGATTCAATGAAACAAACACGACGACAAAAGCTATGAGAAGAAAGATACCAACAAGGACTGAAATGATGGGTGGTTTACGAGAAGATTTCGCCTTTGCTAAAGCTTCGGTGGAGAAAGGAGGAGAAAGTTCCATCTATAGAATTAGAATAGTTGAACAGAATAAAGAAATCAAGTACCATTTATCTTAAACACATGAGAAAGGCTCTCCTATCAGAACGATTGCTTACGATTGTTGCCGCAATGGGATTAGCGCTTCTTGTTATCGCAATCTTTTCTGTGTATCTGTTCAAGTCGAGCAAAAAAACAAAAGGTCAGCAGGCGTGTTATTCACCTATCTGGAGCGTTTCGTCTAATGTTGGTGAAGCACAAGCCGGTGTTCCTTTTGAGTGTCGGGTCGAAGTTGATCCTGATTATACTGCTACCAGCACCGTAAGTTGCGGAGTTGATAATGGTACCAATTGGAAAGAAACATTATGTGAAGATGCAGGATGGGATGGAAATACGAAGATATTCAATTGCACTCTGTCAGATACAGATAAGGATGGTTCAATACAGTTGATTGCTGCTGGGACAAATTTGTCGTATGATGAAGAAGATGTTTGTCTTACATACCCTGAAGAAAGCACTGTTCTTTCGTATTATTCTGTAGGTGACGACAGTGTTCAAACTTCTTCAGGGGAAGAAATTACAGATGATAGTGAAGAATACGATAAAACTGTTGCTAATTCTGAAATATTTTACAAAGGGTATTATGAATCCGGCGTACTGAATCCTCAATCACGGATTACTCCCATGGTGCAAACAACCACAACGCCAGCTCCCCCAACCATCATTCCGATTCCGACCGATACTCCTGTACCAACGCCAACACCTACTCCCACGTCGATACCTCTGTCATTTGTTTTTTACTGCCAAGGCGATCCGCAGTGGAAAAATACCTGCGCAATGGGTCTTGCCGGTTGTGGTCCGACTTCCACCGCAATGATTCTGAGTAGTTTCGGAAAACCAATGACTCCAGAAGAGGTTGATAAAGAATTCAGAGAAAATAAATGGCGCCAGGACTGGACAAAACGCACAGGTCTCACCTGCGGCGATTTTCCATCCAATATCAATCAAGAACGGGGAATGTTGCAAAGCGGTTGGTTACAGAGAGAAGGATTTGTAGTGGGCCCGGATCTTGTGATAAATAAAACAAATCTTCACAAGCAAACTTATGCGTATCAGGGAGATCTAGATTTAGAAGAGGCAGCAAAGTATATTAGTGCTGGCAATCTTCTGCTTGCTTCATCTCAATCGTTTCCCTGTATACGGTGCGGTCCGGGAGGAACCGGTCACATTTTCGTTGTAGAGAAAGTGAACGAGCGGAAAGGTACGGTAACTATCCGTGATCCAAATAATTGTGACTACAATACCGGTATTGAATATGAGACGAATCGGGAGCGCGATGCGAAATCGTTTTTGTGGTATTATGCGTATCCTCTTAAAAGAGTTTTTTAAGCATCTATGATAAATAAAAAGATTTTGATTGGCATCTTAGGATTTGAAATTCTCGGCTTTATTGCCGTAGGTTATTATTTTTTCACGTTCCAAGCCGCGAACAATACTCTATCTCTCAGTAGAAAAATGAGTAGTAGGACAACAGCGCCGATACCCGGTCAAGGTACCAGATATATTGAAGGTTCACGAGCGCTTGCGACAAAGTCAGCAACAGTATTACAGCAGGATGCAGGGATTATTGATTTCATAAGGCAATTGCCCTATCAAGGTAAATCAAGTTCATTGCGGTACAACTATAACGCACTGCAGTTTTATTTGAGAATCAGTACTCAGCAGCGAAAACAAGGTGAAAACGAATTCGAACAGTTGTTGTTAAAGCATAAAATAGATAAAGCTTCGCTTGGCAGAATTGTATATGAGTACTATTAGATTCATTAAAGGCTTTTCGATATAATATCTGCATGTTTAATCCTTCGTTTGCCATCTCCAATAAAATACTTACTCACATATCAAAAATTGAAGCAGCCGGGGAAGTGATACGCCATGCACCGCTGCTCCCTTTGTGGGAGAAACAATTTAAGGAGGATGCGATTGTGCGGGCAGTACATCACGGCACACACATAGAAGGTAATATGTTAGATAAAAATGAAGCGAAAGATGTGCTGCTTGGCAAAGAAGTTATGGCGCGGCCACGGGATATTCAGGAAATTATCAACTATCGCAAAGTGATCGAACTTATTGATGAGGAGGCGAAAAAAAAGATTGATAAGATTACCGAGCCGCTCATCAAAAAAATTCACCGAATTCTGGTAGAAAAAATCCTTTCTGATGATCAGGGAGGCGAGTACCGTCTTAAGCAGGTTGTGATTCGCAATTCTCAAACCGGAGAAATTACGTTTCGTCCGCCGCCTCCCATTGAAGTACCATTTTTAATGCGTGAGTTTCTCTACTGGGTCAATAAAGATACCAGCGATGAACTCCATCCGGTGCTTAAGGCAGGCATCGCGCATCACGAATTAGTACGCATCCATCCGTTTATTGATGGTAATGGGAGAGTGGCGCGGGCTCTTGCTACGCTCATTCTCTTTTTAGGCGGCTATGACATCAGGCGATTTTTTTCTCTGGAGGAATATTATGATAAGGATGCAGTACTCTATTATGAAAATCTGCAGAAAGCAACCGCGGGCGATCTTACCGTATGGTTGGAGTATTTTACCTTTGGAGCATCCGTTGAATTTGAAAGAGTGAAGGAGAAAATCTTAAAGCTTTCCAAAGATGTGAAGATGAAAGAGAAATTTGGCGGTCAGCAAATATTTCTGACCGAGCGGCAGATTCATATCATTGAGTATCTTCAGGAAATCGGTTATCTCCAGAATCAATCATTTTCAACGATATTTCCTGATATTTCAGAAGATACCGTACTTCGCGATATTCAGGATTTAATCAAGAAAGGCCTAGTGAAGAAAATAGGAAGTACCAAGGCAGCGCGGTATGTTATGGTGTAAAATACCCATATGAGATTTAGCCAGCTGGCACAATATTTCGAAAAAATTGAGAAAACAACTTCGCGACTGAGCATAACCCATCTGCTTTCCGATCTTTTCAAAAAACTCAAACCTGAGGAGATTGAAAAAATTGCATATCTTTTGCAGGGTCGTGTTAGTCCACTCTACGAAAGACTCGATTTCGGCATCGCAGAAAAAATGGCATTAAGAAGCATCGTAAGCGCTCTGAATTTGGACAGGGATTTGCTCATTAAAGAATTTAAAAAAACAGGTGATGTTGGTCTTACTGTTGAACATTTTAAGAAACAATATGTCTCTTTTGAGGAAAAAGATCTTTCAGTACTTACAGTTTACGACGAATTAAAACGGTTGGCAACATCTGCAGGAAGCGGCTCTCAGGAAGTAAAGATGGGAATTCTTGCGCATCTTATCCGACAACTTGATTCCTTATCCTGTAAATTTCTGGTGCGGATTCCTCTTGGGATTATGCGTCTTGGTTTTTCAGATATGACAGTGCTTGATAGCTACTCGTGGACCATACAAAACGATAAATCACATCGGAAAGAAATAGAAGAGGCATATCACGTGCGGCCAGACTTGGGATATATTGGAAAAGTATTAAAACTGCAGGGAGTAAAGGGACTTCGCTATATTCAGCCTCGTATTTTTACTCCCATTTTGATGATGCGCGCGGAGCGTCTCTCCTCTGCAGAAGAGATTGTAGAAAAAGTCGGAAGATGTTCGATAGAACCCAAATATGATGGGTTTCGTCTCCAAGTACACTATGAGAAAAAGAATCATACGGTACGATTATATTCACGAAATCTTGAGGAGGTTTCTTTTATGTATCCTGATTTAGTACAATCGATCAAAAAAGAGATTGCTGCCAGGGAGATCATTTTTGAAGGTGAGGCGATCGGCTACGATACGAAAACCGGCAGTTTTCTGCCGTTTCAGGACACAGTACAGCGTAAGCGAAAGTACGGCATTGAAGAAATGGTAAAAAAAATACCCTTGAAGTTTTTTGCATTCGACTTGCTCTACTTAAATAGTGAAAACTACTTGCATCGGCCCTACCAAGATCGAAGAAAACAGCTTGAGAACTATGTGAAGCTCATCAAAGGAAACACGATTTCGCTTGCGGTAAGCACTATTACTGATGACGCGAAAAAGATTGATCTTATGTTTGATGAGGCGGTTACCAAAGGTCTAGAGGGAATTCTGGCAAAAAAACTTGACGGGACATA
This sequence comes from uncultured Gammaproteobacteria bacterium, assembly GCA_964485585.1. Lineage (GTDB taxonomy): Bacteria > Patescibacteriota > Microgenomatia > UBA1406 > GWC2-37-13 > CAZAJT01. The sequence goes on along the minus strand of CAZAJT010000042.1, from coordinate 3,211 downwards.
CCAAGCAGGGGCACGGGGATGGAATTGGATCAAGTTTAAGAAAAGTTATTCTGCGAAGATTGAAGACACAATAGATTGTCTTGTGATGGGGTATGATTATGGAAAAGGAAAGCGTGCAAGATTTGGTATTGGCGCATTTCTTGTTGGTGTATATGATGAAAAAAAAGACACATTTGTTACCGTGGCAAAAATCGGTACCGGTCTCACCGATGAGGAGTGGAGAGAATTGAAAAAAAGAGCAGACCGTTTCCATGCGAATAAGCAACCGGCGTTCTACGATGTTGATAAAATGATGTCGGTTGATGTCTGGGTAAAGCAGAATATCGTTGTTGAGATTAAAGCTGATGAGATAACCCGTTCACCGGTACATACTGCAGGTCGTATCATGAAAACTTCCAAAAGCGGCAAAGCCCAGGAAGTGTCGGAAGCAGGGTTAGCGCTTCGATTCCCCCGGTTGGTACGATTTCGTGATGATAAACGACCGGAAGAAACAACGACATTAATAGAACTCGTGTCAATGCGCGCGTAGTGTTTTCTGGAGCCTTTGAGGATATTCAAAAAAGAATGAGAGCGGATCACTCTTGATTCTTCTTCCTGATACTTCCATAATTAGATTTCTGTCAAAAAAGATGCGACCTCCTGCTTCTTGAATATGGAGCGCAAGGTCGACATCTTCATGTACAGCATTATCCTGTAGACATACGTGTAGTCTGATACGATTCCAGAGTTCTTTTTTTAACGCCATGTTCGGGCCGATGAGGATGGATTTTCCCTGTCTTCTACTGCTCACATACCATGCGTATACTTTGCTCCAAAAAATAGAAAAAACAGGAAAATCGTATAAATGGATTGGGCCACTCAATGCGTCAATAGGAAATGCGTCAAAATTTTCGGTAATTCGCTGTATCCACTGGGGCTTAGGAAGCGCATCAGCGTCACAGCGGGCAATGATATCGCCCTGCGCGCTGTCAAATCCTGAGTTTCTCGCAAAAATCATTCCTTGGCGCGGTTCGTTGATGATGGTAACTTTAAAACTTTCAGCAATCGCGTGGCTTCGATCGGTTGAGTTATTATCAACAATGATGATCTCATCGGCGGGGTATGTTTGAGCGCGAAGTGCTTCGAGACAGTTGGTAAGATACTGTTGTTCGTTATATACAGGAATTATTACCGAGATTTTCACGTATTCATTGTAGCACATGGTATAATAAGTGCGAAAGAAGAGCAGTATGACACCTTTTTTTTCTATTGTTATTCCCACCCTCAATGAGGAACACTATCTTCCTCATATTCTCGAAAATCTGACTCAGCAAAAGGCGAAAAACTTCGAGATCATCATTGTGGATGCAAAATCTGACGATCGGACCAAAAAGGTGGCTTTACCCTTTACCCACGTATTGCCTATCAACTTTTTGGAAGTTGCCAAGCGTAATGTTTCCTATCAGCGTAATTATGGCGCAACACAGGCTAGAGCGCCGTACCTCTTATTTTTAGATGCCGATGCAGGAATATCAAGCGTTTTTACGAGAGAGGCAGAGCGTATCATAACCAACAAAAAGGGGTTGGTATTTATTCCCGCTATTATCCCGGATGAGAGAAGTTATCTTGATGTGCGGATTGTATTTAACTTCATCAATTTTATTATAGAAATGACCCAGAATACCGGCAAACCATTTGCCTCAAGCGGCTCAATGATATTCGAACGAGCATTTTTTTTGAAAATAGGCGGTTTTGATGAACAGCTGCGGCTTGCAGAAGATCACAACGTTATACAAAAAGCGCAGCAGTGGGGAGTGAAGGCGAAATTTATTCAGGCACTTCGCATTAAATTTTCTTTGAGGAGAGTACGAAGAGAAGGAAGATTGCGATACCTTTACAAATTCGTTCTCGCAACAGCGTATGTGATATTTAAGGGAAAGATCAAAAAGAAACTCTATCAATATGAGATGGGGGGGCATCTGTATAATCTTCCGCGGACCCATGCGCTTAGGGAAAAGCCCTACACAGTACAGGATTATATTGAAAAAATAAACATCTACTTCAAACAACTGTTTGTTGAGGAGTAATGGGGAGCTATCTATGTTTCAAACGTTGAAACAATCGGATAGTGATCTGAGTCTCTCGTGAGGACTTTTTCCGTACGGATCAATGAAATATTTTTATAGAGAATGTAATCAAGCTTCAAGCTCATCGGAAATAGTTTCAAGAATTTTCCTTCAAAGGTCGAGAAGACATTGTTTGTCGCTTCCTGAAGGCCATACATTTGTATTAATTCCTCAAACTGTTTCCGCTTATATGAATAGTTAAAGTCTCCGGCGATGATGATCGATTCACTACTATCAAGATTGAGATCCGAAAGAGTTGTTTTCATCTGCTTGACTCGTATGCCATTGCCGATACCACCTCCAATCGGAGTGAGATGCAGATTGTAGTTGGTAATTTTTTTCTTAGTTTTTTTTGTTTCAAATACTGTTTTTAGCACAGTACGCGGATTGTTCCCGCCGCGCAGGAGCACGAGAAGAAACTCATAGTAGCTGCGTGGTAATGTGAGACTTTGAGAGTGAACAAAATGAAGCGTCTTCGGATTGTAAAAGGTTGCGAGTCCGTATACTTTGCCGAATTTAATAAATGAATTTGAAAAGTCGGCAAGCCGATATCCATGTTGTTCTACTCGTTTCAAATTTTTTTCACTTGTTTCAATCTCCTGTAGACAAATAACGTCGGGAGCGCTCATCGAAATAATCGTATGGAAATTAGTAAGGGCGCTATTAAAGAGTACATTGTAGGTAAGAAACGATACTGTCATAGCTATAACGTATTATATACAATCCCACAGAAACAAGACGGCGATAGTTATCCACATGGAACTTATCATATTAAGAATATTATTGCAGCAACCCGGACATTGTGATATATTATATAGGTTAACTTATAGTGTAACGGTAAATTTCTATAGGACTTGACATCGCTCTTCGGCTTTTTTATAGTAATGATGTATGGCGGAAGCATTGATTAAGAAAATAACAGCTTGGAGACAATCGTCAGAGTCGAAGAAGTCAAATGTGAGAGGGAATTCGCTCTTTGTCCGTAATCAGTTTAAGGAATTGATGCGAAGAAATTTAGCGTTACCGATCACTCATTTTCATCTTTAAGAAAGAAAGAGCATCACTACCGCTCGTATAAAAGGGACGACGTGTAGTAATGCTCTTTT
>CAZAJT010000041.1:0-8750 GCA_964485585.1 uncultured Gammaproteobacteria bacterium | reverse complement strand
GAAGGAACTCTGAACTTGTTTCAGTCTCGCATTCGCGAGAGATTCTTCTCCCGCTTCGCGGGATCAGAATGACAACTGCGAAACTCGTTTATAGTTCTAAGATCTATATTGCCTTGACACAGAATGTGGCGTGCTATTAAAATGAAGCATTATGGTCGGTTTGCACCGGTTGTTTCGTTATGGTTTTATTACCTGCTTAATATCTTTGAGCTTCCTATTTTTCCAGAAGGCTGCAAACGCATGGATTTACGACGCCGATCCGCCACGAGCGTTTTTTTTTGGAGCATATTGTAATCCTGGTTCTCTAACCGTTAGTAACGGTGGTAATTGTACCGGAACATCAGTATCTCTTACTTTTCAGTTTACTGATAGCGGACCCGTATCCGATGCGATCAGCGGATTAAATTCAGTGCGATGGAACATAGAGCCGGCTACGGGAAATACCGGATCCTTTTCTGTTTCTCCGGTTTCTCCGATAAATTACCAGGACCCCCCTGCTCAGACCGGCACAGAGGCAGGTCAAAGCAGGACGGTAACCATAACCAATACTTCTTCAATTAATAATACCCGAGTGCGAATAAATTTTTATGTAGAGGACAATGCGGGAAACAAGATGCAGCCTCAAGTATTATTAGGGAATCAAACCTATTTTGAGTTTTCTTTTTCTCCCTCCTGTCCGGTGACGTCAACAACTCTTCTTCCTGCCAATACCTGCACGAATATTGATCCAACATTTACCTCAACCTTTGCGAGTCCGGCGAACCGGCAACAGTTTGCGGTAGATACGGAGAATCCGTTTGACGCCTCGTGGTCGTGTAATAGCGGTTGGACCACCAGCTCAACCTATACTCCGAGTAGTTCTTCCTGTAGCGTGTGGGACTACGATGCGGCAGGATTAAAAACCAATACCTATTACTGGTCTACCCGCGCTGATGGGGGTGGTACCTCGCCGGTCGCCTGTTATCCGACGTCAAATTTTTCTATACTACAGCAATTTAAAATTGATAAAGATAAGCCTGCGGTACCGGTGACGCCGGTAGCTTCCTATAACGCAGTGGCGAAAAACATTACTTTTACCTGGCCGGCATCCACCGATACCGGTTGCGCAACCTGTGGCGGCTACGCAAGCAAGTATTGGCTGCAAGGGTACTGGACTAACGGGAGTTGGGTTGAATGGTATGAAAACGATGGGAATGTTGCTGCTGCTCCTTCCTGTTCGGCGACGCAGTCGTACGGTCCGATTTCTTGTGTTGGCAGAGATGGTATCACTGCCTATTTTCAGGTAAAAACCGCAAAAGATAGTCTTGGAAACGAAAGCGCAGCGCAAACGCTTACCGGATCCTATACCTGTCCGTTGCCGGCCTGTCCGACATCAACAGTAAGTGCTCCCGCAGATGGTATTTGTACCAATACCGATCCTACTTTTACTTCTTCATATAATACACCCGGAAGCAGACAGCAATTTGCCGTTGACACGGAGAATCCATTCCAGGGCGCGTGGACCTGTAATAGCGGTTGGATGACCCCGGGTTGGAATACTGATAATGGTAATACCCACTGGAATGACTACAACTGTTCTCTTTCGACCGGCACCTATTATTGGTCAACGCGAACTGATGGTGGATCAGGCGTATTAACTTGCACTCCAGAATCAAATTTTGCGGCGTCACGAAGTGTCAATGTCGATAAAGATCTACCCGCGGCGCTCGTAACACCGGTAGCTTCCTATAATCTTACAACCAAAGCGATTACCTTTAACTGGACGCCGGCGACCGATGTCGGTTGCGGAACATGCGGTAACTACGCAGGAAAATATTGGTTAGAGGGATGGTGGAGTGACAGTAGTTGGTATGCACAAGACGGCACATGGCAACCAAACTCATGTTCGGGGCCGCAATTTCCCCGACCGACCCAACCGGCGCTTACCCCGACTGATTCGCCATTAAACTGTACAGGGCGCGATGGTGAAACTGTATATTTGCGCGTGAGACAGGCAAAGGACAATGCGGGCACCGGTAATGTTGGACCGACCTCGTTACTTATGGGATCCTATAGCTGTCCCACTCCCACGCTCTATCCAACCATCGCGATTACCGGCGCTTATCAGGAAGATGTAGGGAGTGGTACCAATATTTGTAAAACACCGTTTAGTCCTGATATTGCAAAAGTGACTATCGCGGTTACGCCGGCAGCAGCGCCCGGTGTTACCGCAACGTGCGCGAAAGGCGCCAGTAGTTACAGCTGTAATATAACGTTTGATAATCAGGGTACTCGCACCGTGGATCCAAGTCAGAACTTGACGATAAATGCAAGTTATCCCGGTTCCGGTTATAATCCGGTTTCGCTTCGCACCCTCAATAGTTGTACCGGCACCAACGATAATACTATTCCGATAGATGTTTCTAGTCCTGCGCCGACAACCGCATTCAATAAAGACCTCTTTTTCAAATATGAAAACCCGAATTGGTTTAAGCTAAGCACCGCTTCTTTTGACAGCGTATCTGCACGGGATAGTATCATACCGGGCAATATGGTGCAGTATGATGTTACCGACGATACCACTGATAAGTATCTCGATGTCAAAACGGCAGGATCGATTTTGAGTGCCGGCGTACTTAATATTGGTGCGAATCCAGGGGTGAAATATTCTGCCGGCGTCTGGTATAAAACACCATACACTCTGAGCGCCGTTGATCCGAAAACATACCTTGAGTACACGAAGTCGAGAAAAGGATACAAACAAATATCCACGCTTGCCGATCTTGATGAGTCAAAAGTCAATGTTTATAACGGCGGCAGTCTCTCTATAACCGACGCGACTCCATTTAATAATAAGAAAGTAGTAGTGATTGTCACCAATAGTGACCTGACTGCTCTCGGGACTGTTGGGGTGAGCACTGCTACGTTTGCACCAACCAGCGCTGCAACCACATTCATCGCGGCTAGTATCACCTTTGGATCCGGCGTGACTGAAGCACAGGGAATATTCATCGGGAATTCAGTAGATTTTGGCACATCAAGTTCTCCACTAAAGATAAAAGGAAATGTGATTTCAAATACGGCTGCAGGTATAAATCGCACCGTCAGCGACAATAGCAAGCCATCGTTATTCGTGGTATTTGATGTGGCACAATATATGAATGCGTTACCTTATTTATCAGTTTCGACGTATGATTGGAGACAATTACAATAACATCTCAAATGTCAAATATAACTGAATTGTCATCCCGAACTCGTTTCGGGATCTTCCAACAATGTCATCCCGCACTTGATGCAGGATCCAGATACTGGATTCCTGCTTTCGCCGAGTCTGACTCGGCTTTCGCAGGAATGACGGGGAAGATGCTGAACCAAGTTCAGCATGACACCTATACTAGATTTAAGATGTATGATGTAGTTTTGAGATAATCAACCTATGAATAACAAACATAAAAGAGGACAAGTACTGATACTTACTATCATGCTTTTAGCGACAGTTATTACTGTCGTGATGACGGTATCGTATAAATCGACCACTGAAACCCAGATATCAAAACTTGAGGAAGAGGCGCAGAAATCTCTTGCTGCGGCAGAAGCAGGAATCGAGGCGGCGCTCGCACAACCGATTGGTACCTATGTATTAAGTTCGCTTACCGGTATCAGCGGTTACACAGGAAATGTATCTGTTGCTACCGCATATGATAGAAATACATTTGTTACCCGGTCGCTTTCAGCCAATGAGGGATATACTTTTTATCTGGCCGATTATGACCGGCAGAATAATTCATTTTCTTCCTATTGGAGCCTGCCATTGACAATCTACGTAAAATCAGGAGGAAGCTGTCCGGCGGTTGAGCTTATTCGCATAAAAACCGATAATAGTATCGTAAAAAATCTTATTGATCCTTGTAATCAACTGCCGGATAAAGTGTCCGGTCAGGGAGAGTTGACTACGGGAGCGGGCGGCACGATCGAGGGAGTAGGCTTTGATTATAAGGCGACGTTGTCCCCTGCGGTAGCCGGCGATACCAAACTTATGATGATGCGGGCGCTTTTTGCGTCAACGAGAATCGGCGTGGAAGGACCGGCGCTTTCTACACTTAACTCTCAAGGAAAGACCGTTGTGTCGGAGGCACAATCGGCAACCGGCGTGACAAAAAAAATACAACTGCTGCAATCAAATCCCCAGCTTCCGGCGGACTTTTTTGTGACAAGGTTTTAATCATGTAGCATGTAACATGTAGCATGTAGCAACCATGAATAACAAAGAATATCATGCCAAGCTTAAGAGACTAATGGATGAACTCGTAGACAAAATTTACTTTCTCACAGAAAGTTTTCCTAAAAAAGAAATGTTTGGTCTCACTTCCCAGATAAGAAGAGCTGCGTTGTCAGTTATTTTAAACTACATTGAAGGATATGCTCGCCAGAGAAAACTAGTAATGAAGAACTTCCTTGAAATTTCCTACGGTTCTTTAAAAGAAACACAGTATTTAATTTATTTTTCTCATAAAAGAAAGTATTTTTCCGACAAAGAACATGACGTATTGTTTAATCTGAGTGATGAGATTGGAAGAATGCTTTGGGGGACATTATCGCAATGCTAATTTTGATTGCTACATGTTACATGCTACATGTTTCATGTTTAGAACTTTTCAAATATCACACATGTCGGGGGGATTTTCTTATCGCAAAGGTGTGTGCGCAGCGATTCAACTACTTCACGATTACCGCAAATGTAGAAATCATAATCAGTTAGAGTTAAATTGGTTGAATTAGTTAAATTAGTTAAACTAGTATTTGTATCTGCTAATTCAACTGATTTAACCGGTTCAACTAGTTTAACTGAATGAAATTTTTGTATCAATGGTTCTAATGCTGTGGTGATGCGGCCGAGAGCGAAATATTTCCGATCTGATTCAGGAATCATGTCGAGCGATTGTTCACGGGAGAGACAGATGGTGAAGGCGAAGTGCGTATGTTTTTCTGCCCATTGTTTGAGTTCGTCAAAAAAGTAGACGTCTTGGTAGGTGGGAAGACCCCAATAGAGGGTATAGGCCGCCGTAGGGGAAAGGGGGTCGTTGTCATTCTGATGGGCCAATGGCCCAGAAGAATCTCTCGGCGAGGATATTTCTCGCATGCGCGAGGGATCCTTCGACTTCGCCGAGTCAGACTCGGCTTCGCTCAGGATGACAGACGGAATGAGAGAGGTATACTGTTGGTCGAAGATGCTCTTGAGTATGCTGCGCATTGGAGCGATACCGGTGCCGGTTGCGAGAAACACCTTATGCTTCTGATTGCCGTTTAACACAAATCTTCCGCCGGGACCGTCAAATCTCACTATTTCACCAACGGTCAGTTTCTCCACGTATCCTGACGCAACGCCTCCGGGAATCAATTTTATAAGAAGTTCGACCGAATGGTTTTGTGACGGGGACGAGGCGATCGAGTACTGCCGGCGCACATGATCATTATCTTTCGGCACAAACATGATGAGGTATTGACCGGGGACAAACTGAATTTCTTTCGGCTCATCGAGATCAAACTTTAAAAAGAGAACATCCTTAGTCAACTGCTGTTTCTCTACGAGCTGTGTTTGAAAAGTTTGAATCATAAGAGTGACTCCTGTATCAAATTCCAATTACCAAGCACCAAGTTCCAAATAAATTCCAAGTTTCAAATTCAAAACAGTTTGATAATTGGAATTTGAATATTATTTGGAGCTTGGAATTTGTGATTTGGTGCTTGATCTACAGTCTTGCTCTCTGGGTGATCTCGGCTTCAATCAGTTCTTTCGGTTTCGCGTATTTGAGACGGGAAAGTTGTATGATCGCCGCGGCTACTTTTTCATTCGCCTCTGCTCTTAATTTCGTAATATCTTTGGTCATATCCACTGAAAACGGCGGCACCGGTTCATTATCGACAATCGTCTTCATGTATGCGTGAAAACGCTCAACATTGATAAGATCCGATTCGCCAAACACCGGTTGAAATTCTCGTTGTAGATATGACGCGTCAGTGACACCGACACGGAATGAGATGAGGGTACCGACGTTTCCGAATATAGCGTTTTTCACTTCCTCATCCATTTGTCCAATGAACTGGTTTGCCACCGTGAGGTTGAGATGATATTTTCGCGCCTCCGAAAGAATGGTTGCAAAATCAGGCGTTGCAAAATTCTGAAACTCATCAACATACAAGAAAAAATCACGGCGATCCGCCTCGGGTATTTCCTGACGACTCATTGCCGCGACTAAAATTTTCGGTATGAGCACCAGTCCCAAAAAGCTCGAGTTTTCTTCTCCCAATTTTCCTTTGGAAAGATTAATTAAAAGGATTTTTCCCTCATCCATAACCTTGCGAAAATCAAACGCCGATTTTGATTGACCGATGATGTTGCGCATAGTTTTGTTGGTCACAAATCTACCAAATTTGGATACGATATAGTCAAGCACTTCTGATTTGTGAAAGTCTGAAGTCTGTGCAATCTGATCAGTCCAGTAGCGTCGGATAATCGGATCATCTACTTTCGGCAGCAGTTCCTGCACAAACTTCTGGTCAGTGAGGATCCGAACGATTTCAATAAAGGTGCTCCCCGGTTCTGACATGACCGTAAGCATAGCGTTTCGCACTGCGTGTTCAAACCGCGGCCCGATGATACCGGTACGCTGTGGGTCATACAGCTTATACATAAGATTGATAATTGCTGTTGTCATAAAATGTTTCTGCTCTTCGGTGTATGCTTCCAGCAAATTCAATCCCATGGGTCGTTCCGTATCTGAAGGATCGAAATAGATGACGTCCTCGGCCCGTTGCGGCGGAATATATTTTAAGGTATCGTCAATGAGGTCTCCGTGCGGATCGATCACGCAGACGCCGTGACCTTCTCTGATATCCTGTTTGATCATTTCCTTTAGAAGCTCTGATTTTCCCACACCGGTTTTTCCGATGATGTAGACGTGCCGTCGGCGATCATCAAAACCGATGGTGACTGGTCGTCTGACGCCGCGATAGTAGCCGTATCCGATTGCGGTGCCGCCTTGCTGGGGGACTTCTGCGGCGACCGGCGCGGTTTTTGCTTTGAGCCAGTGAATATGGGGAGTTCCTACGGTTTTATTGGGAAAATGAAACATACTTGCGAGTTCATCAGAAGATAAGATAGAAACCGATCGCCAAAAGGGGAGCTCGATCACCGGGAAAAATTTGTAGATGAGATTAATCATGAATCCGCCTTTGAATAATATCTTTGCGCCGGTGAGACTGTTATGTTCGCTATCAAATTGGCCGAAGGCGTTTTTGATATTTCGTAGATGTGCCGATGCAACATCTTTATTTTGGGCTGATATGACAAATCGGATCACGGTTTCAAACCCGGACTTTGATGTTTTATCGTCAATTTTTTCCAGTGTTTTCTGATCAGTTTTGAAGGTAGCTTTTTCCGGATTTGCTTCATTTTTCTTGGTTGAAGAAACATAGGATTTTCCTGCCTTTTTCCATTTGTTGGCGGCGGGACGAATGAGTATCTGAATCATAGCTCCTTCTTTTTCATCCATCTTGGAAAGCGCAGAAGTAATAGCAGCCATAGAGTCAGTTGGGATATCGCGGTATACTTTCAGGGGCATATAGGCTACTTCCTTGGTGCGAAGCGCCCCATAGGCTACTTTTCCGTCCTCCGTAAAAATATTCGGTTCATCAACTTTTTTAATATCTGCGGCAGGGTAATAACCGTAGATAGTTTTTTCGACAAGATCCACAATGCGCGCCGGCGCAGATATGTAAAGCCGGATATCGGCCTTTTTTCCGATAATTTCAAAGGCGAGTACATCGTTTACCTCAAGGAATGAAAACATGCCGCTTTTTTTCAGGGAAGAAAAGGATGCGAACATTTGCTCGGCGGCGTCAATCTTGATTTCGTTATCCTTGGGAAGTTTTACTTCAAGCGTGACCATTTCGAGGGCGATCTGCTCGCGCTTTTTCAAGCGCATATAGATAATCGCAAGATACATAAAAATCAGAGTGAGTCCTGCCGATACGATCGCCAAAACGATCAGTATCAAAAGTGTGATGAGCCGGTCGGTAAATTGTTGAAATGCAAGCGGATCCATATTGAAGATTATATAATAGTTATGAGTTATGCGTTATGAGTTTTGAGTACCAAGAACGTTTCTATGAGAAAAAAAGTACAGGAAGTAATCGGGCAGACCATCAGACAATCGTTTCTCGATTATGCGTGGTCGCTGGTTAAGATCGGCGCAGTTCTTTTACTCCTTCTTTTTCTGTATGGCAATATCAGTCTCTCACAGTCAGTTACGCCTCTTTATTTTACTTTATTTGACAATGAAAAAGCAACGGTACGATTTCTCCAGTCTATTCAATCGCTTCCTGAGTTTACCTCCTATTTTCGGATGGCAAAAAACATATTCGGTAGTCAGATTGAGCAGAAAGTCTATCAAGAGTCGCGTGATCGAAAGCAGATGATTGGAAAATTGGAAGCGCTGTTGCGGCGATCCCCAAAAGCGCGCGATGCTCTTTATAATTTATCCGTATTATATAAGGCGGAGGGAGATGAAGAACGATCGCAGAATTATTTGGAGAGAGCGAGGGAAGTAGATCCGTTGATTGGATCTTAGATGTTGGATGTTGAATCCTAGATAATTAAATCCGAAATTCGATTATTGAAGCACGAAACAAACTCAAGTACTATAAATTCCAATAACCAAGCACCAAGTTCCAAATAAATTCCAAATCTCAAGTTCCAATATTCAAACTGT
>CAZAJT010000040.1:0-8756 GCA_964485585.1 uncultured Gammaproteobacteria bacterium | reverse complement strand
ATTATATGAACAAGAAACTTTCTATGATGGACATTTTTAAGAATCCCAGATACAGAGGAAAGCATGTAATTTTAGCAGCTGGTAAAGTGTATACTGCAAAAACAGGAGAAGGGGCTGCTGAAATCTTGAAAACTATTAGAGAAAAACATCCAGATATTACTCCGGAAATAGCCTATCTCCCCAAGGCCCATTCCCTGATTTTATGGATGTAAAATTCCCTTTTGAAAATGTAGGAAAGAGTTTTTTTGGCCAAATCTTCAGACCTGTTGCAAAAGTATCACTGAAATCGATCAAAATCAATGTATGGGCAGAGACATGGATGGTGGTTGATACTGGAGCGGACTTTACTATTCTTCCACGATATCTTACAGCGGATTTAGGTATTTCATTAGAGAATGATTGTGTAAAAGATACAACGTTTGGCGTGGGAGGGCAACAATCAATTTATCTTTATAAGAAAAAAATAAAGGCAAAACTTGGAGAAATTGAAAGAGATATTCCAGTTGCCTTTTTTGATACAAACGAAGCCCCAGCGCTTCTTGGCCGCCTTGGATTTCTAGAAACATTCGATACCGAATTCCTCAAAAGTCATGTGGTCGTATTTAGGAAATAACAAAAACGCAAACCTGCCGGCAGTCAGGGCTAACATTGAAGTTCGACCGCGTCAAACGCGGGTTGTCCCATTTTTTGTAAACGGACAGCTGATTCGACTTGCTGCGCTCGCTCATAGAAACGGCTCTCAATTTGTTGAAGAACTATAGTTAGTAAAGAGTCGAAGAAAATATATGTTTTACTTCTACATTGTTCGCTGTTCCGACAACTCTCTTTATTGTGGTCAAACTAATAATCTTAAAACACGGATAATGGAACATAATTCTTCGTCAACCAGAGGCGCGAAATATACAAGAATTCGTAAGCCGGTAACACTTGTTTATTTTGAGAACTATTCTTCTCTTCAAGAAACGATGAAACGAGAATGGCAAGTGAAAAAATGGATAAAAGCAAAAAAAGAGGCTCTGGTAAAAGGCAGCATTGTAAAGAGAATCGTACTGTAAATAATTTGTTACAATCAACCCATGAAACTATTCTCCTGTATCATTGCTTTTCATAATGAAGATGAGACTATCATCTCCGTTATTGACGTTATTGCAAAAATAAAATGTGTTTCGCAGATCATCTGTGTAGATGATGGTTCGACAAATGACATTTACCAACGAGTCAAAGAGAAATATCCTGAGATAACCATGCTGAGACTTGATAAAAACAGAGGAAAAGCTGCTGCGGTAACGAGAGGATTGGACTTTGCGACCAATGACAACGTCCTATTAATGGATGCAGATTTACGAAATGTAGAACAAAATCAAGTAGAGTTTGCGCTAAAGAAATTTGACGAAAATCCAGCAATCGACATGATTATCTTAGAAAATAAAGGTGGAAATACATGGATCGACCCTTTTATCAACAAAAATATCTTCCTATCAGGACAGAGAATTTTGCAGAGTAATGACTTACGTACTGTCTTAACAACGAAAAGACCAGTCGGATATCAATTGGAGGTCGCAATTAACGCGTACATGATGGAAAACAGCAAAAAAGTGCACTATATGAAAACCAGTTCATTCAATCCTCACAAAATACAAAAAAATGGATTTTTAAAAGGAATAATCAGAGATATTGCAATGGATCTGCAAATAATCAGCTATTTAGGAATTTCGAAGTACTTCAGACAGTTACTCACCTTTGGCAGAAGCGAATTGAGGTAACAAACCTTCTATAAAGCTCTTGCTTTTTCGACAAGCGTGTGATATACTATAGGTAATTTGAGAGTGTAAACCTGCTTAAATGTGTTTCGTCTCCGGAACGAATCTTCACTCGAAATTAAGATGGTCATAAGCAATTGATTTTTGAAGGGCCGATCTTAGGGATAGCAGCGTAACTACCGAATGTACTACGCGTGTAATCAAGAGAGCGAATTTGAGCAGATTTATCTTCTGATATAATGAAAGGGCTTGTATGCTCAATCCGAAGAGTAAGTTTTACCGATGGGGACCGATCGATGCCTGTCCATTGTTTTTGTATTACTCTATTAAACCTGCCTTCGCTCTCCTTAAAAAGCTCTTTGGCACTACCTATTCTGAATCGCTGATTATCTTTAAAGACGGTAAAGGAACATGGCTCCTTAATCTCGAACAACTATTAAAAGAAAGCAAGAAATTTGTAGATACTATAATCCTTAAAGATAAGAAACTACAATGGTACCTCAACCTATGGAACCAACGGACGCACAGCTTGCTACAATGTTTTACGCATCTTGATAAAACGCCACTACCATCTCTTACAAACACTTCGTTTCAAAGAGAGTTTCAGAAGTTTACCAGATATTATTACGAATGGTTTACGGTAACCATTTCTCATGAGTTAATTACCAGCAGTCTTGAACCACTGGTGAGTAAACGACTACAGAAATATGCACCTGCAGTGTTCTCCACGTTAACCGCGCCAGAGAAGCTTTCGTTTTACCGTCAGGAACAAAGAGACTTTATTAGAATACTGTCGCTTGAACCAAAGAAACAACAGTGGGCTCTCAAAAATCATCAGAAACAGTACTACTGGATATATAATAGCTATGTAAGAGCTCATGTTCTTGATACAGCATATTTTCAAAGCGAGCTTCATAAACTTCAACACACAAACTACGAGAAAACATTGAAAGAAATTGAGAGCTATACATCGTCATTACAGAAAAAGAAGAAGAAGAAGATAGTGCAAGAACATGATTTTTCTCACAATGACAGAAAACTGATAGCTCTTATCACCAAATTCGCAGAACTTCTTGATGAGCGGAAAATGATAAATTTCAGAGTAGATCACTATCTTGAACTGTTTACGCAAGAATTCTCAAGAAGAACTAGTGTTTCAGTTGCACAGCTCAAATCATTACTTCCCGAGGAATTGGCCGGTATTCTTAAAAACGCTGATATTCAATATATTTCTGATCGAGAAACATGTTTTGTGTTAAGCTGCACCGCAAACTCAATAGAACTATTCGAAGGTAAAATGCTCTCCTTATTGCAAACCAATTTGACACCGGTGTGGTCGCTCAAGATGCTATTATTCAAGGCACTATTGCATCCCAAGGCACCAGTAGACATTTTCGGGGAACTGCTAAAGTAGTCTTGAGCATTAATGAAATACATAAGGTACAAAAAGGTGACATACTGGTAACTACGATGACGAGTCCTGATTTTGTCATCGGGATGCGAAAAGCAGGAGCGATTATCACCGATGTCGGCGGAGTACTCTCCCATGCCGCCATCGTATCAAGGGAATTTGGCATACCGTGCATTGTCAACACGCAGATTGCAACCAAAGCAATTCACGATGGCGATATTATTGACTTGCATTGTGCTAAGGGTATTGTAAGAATTGTAAAAACTTCTTGATATAATGTCTGCATGCGGTTGAAAATACTTTCATGGAACATATGGTATGACGGCGACTTGGAACAAGTGAATGCGTTTTTGGAACAGAGTAGCGCGGATATCATTGGTCTACAGGAGGTTATGAGAATAGATGGAATACTACAATTATCAGAGCGGCTCACGAAAAAGCTCGGATATACTGTTGTGTATGTACCGGTAATCCAGATACCGAAAAACGGCAAAACCGCAGAAGTGGGAAATGCAATTTTGAGTAAACATCCTATCAAAAATAGCATCACCCATGATCTATCGCAAACAGATGATCGCATTGCGATGGAAGCGCAGGTACAAGTAGAAAATAAGCTTCTTCGTGTATTTTGCACGCACCTTGTCCATACTCATCAACAGCCCTCTCAAACGCAGGACACACAAGCAGAAAACTTGATAAAAGTTCTCCCAAAAGAAATGACGATTGTAATGGGAGATTTTAACGCGCTCCCTGAAAGTAATGCTATCAAAAAAATCAGCGCAGTCCTTAAGAATACTGACGCTCAGCTTCTTCCTACATGGAGCATGTATCCTAAGGGATGCAAAACGTGTTTACCACAAGGTATCCAATATAAACTCGATAATATTTTTGTCAGTAAAGATATTGAAACGCAGTCGTATCGCGTTGAAAACTCAAAAGCTTCGGACCATCTCCCTATCTCAGCAGTAGTAGAACTGTAGAGAGAAACAAATGATATAATGGAAGCATGGAATCGGAGAAGCGTAAAAAAACCGAAACATTTGAGGTTGCGGGAAACAAAGTGGTAGAAAAAGTAAAAGAGCTCATCCGTGAAGGAAACGTACGAAAAATTACTATCAAAAATAAAGAAGGAAAAGTCTTAGCGTCGTTTCCGCTCACCTTTGGAGTAATCGGCGCCGTGATTGCGCCGGCGCTCGCGCTCCTTACCGCTATTGCCGTACTTGTAACTCAATGCGCAATTACCGTTGAACGCGAAGTTTGAATTCTCGCTAGATTTTCTCTATAATTTTTGTTCTTGACAGGGTGCAAAAAGTATCTTACCCTGTAACTGATGAACAAACTGCAAACCTTCTGGTACGCTCTCGTCAAAACATTTACTTCTCCTTCTTACTACGGACACATCTTGAAAGCACCATTCAGTTTCAGTCTTAAATTTTACTTTTTTTACTTCTTTCTCTATGCACTTATTACTACCACTATCATTACTGTCACTGGTCTTTTACCGATGAATAAATTCATTCTCCGGCTTCCGGCCCTTGCTACTCAGGCCTATCCTGAAGAGCTTACGATTACGATCCGCAACGGTGATGTCTCAACGAATGTGCCAGAACCTTATGCGATCCCTGTCGAACGGGTTGAAAAACTGTTTAACGACTATCAAAAAGAGGTGCTTGGCAGCAAAAGCGATACTATCAGAAATATATTTGTAGTAGACACCAAAGCCTCGATTGAAGATATTGATAAATATAATACTTTTGCCCTTCTTACGAAAAGTCACATTTCTTATCGTGATGATCGGGGCACTATTAAAACAGTACCGCTTGATGAGATAACAAATGTAACCATTGATAGAAAACTGGTGCAGATGATTGGTAACCGTGTTGCCCCCTACTTGCCCATCATGCTCCCGATTCTTGCGGCGACAATCTTTGCTTTTACTTTTGTATTTCTTTCTTTTGGTAAACTCACGTACCTTCTCGTTGTTGCGGCAATTCTTTGGGTTATTGCAAAAGTCGTCCCCTACCCTATTTCTTATGGGAAATCCTACCAGATAGGGCTCCACCTCGTTGTGATTCCAACAACAATAATTGCAGTGTTGAATCTTATGAATGTCGGACTCACTATTCCTTATCTGGAAACCGGCACGCTCGCCATCCTCGGCTTCCTTATTCTCAACCACCTGAAAACTGTGCAGAGAAATGAATAATCTTCCCGCCCCATCAATCTATTCTGATATAATAGCGTCATTCATGGAACCACGACCGCGATTTATTGAGCTCCCATTTCCTGCGCGCCCCACTGATATCAACTACTATTTCTTACGTCATGGAGAACCGTTGCGATATGGCGATACCCATTCGCCCTTAAGTCCACAAGGAAAAGAACAGTTAAATAGATTCACGACGCTCTATATAGCAGGTTTTCCTGAAAGAGAAAGGTGTAACATAGTTATTTTTATATTGTACAGTGGACGGCTCCGCACTCAGGAATCTGCACTTGTCGTACACAACGATTTACTTCCCGCTGTTAGCAGGTACGAGAACGTACTCCTTCTCGAACCAACCGAACAAAAACTACTCTTCACCGCTGACACCATCGATCCGCTTCTGGAGGCTGGAACACCCCTTGAAGATGCGTATGCCCGCTGGCTCATGGCGCCAGCAGACTACCTTCATTCTGTAGGCGCACGCACTCCGGTTGCAATATTTACTGATCTACGCGACGCTATTGTTGCCGATAGTCATACGGCTCTGCCTGGTGGAAGAGATGTACAGATTGATATCATTGGTATTACCCATGAGACAACTCATGGTGCGTTTATCAGCAGATTGTTTCCTCAGATACCTCTGCAATTGAGAATAGACTATGCAGAACCGTTTATGGTGCATACGGATTTATCGCAGAGAGCAATTACTTATTCATTTCGAGGTCATCAGTTGAGAGAGCCTCTTAGCGATGATGTCTTACCGAATTCTTAACTATTTCTTACCGTTGTTACATATTTGCTCTATAAGCTTCATCTATGAAAAAGCTCTTTTTAGAAAGACTGTTGCCGCAGTACAAAAAACACATCGTCGTATCTTTCGTTTCTATTCTCCTTATCCTTATTATTATCCCCGTGGGCACCTATATCTACTTTGCGGCCGATCTCCAAACGAAAGAAGGCATTATGAATCGCAAAGACTCTGGCATTGTCCTTTCAGATCGGGAAAACGAACCATTTTTTACGTTTTATCAGGCGCGCTATAAAACGTTTGTACCACTTGCCGAAGTTCCAAAATATATTCAACAAGCAGTTATTGCCTCAGAAGATAAAGAATTTTATGAGCATCGCGGTTTTTCTTTCCGAGGAATTATCCGATCGGTTATCCTGAATCTTCGCAAATCAGATCTTGCCTATGGCGGATCAACAATTACTCAGCAGCTGGTAAAGAATTCTCTCCTCCATCCGACAAAAAGCTTTATGAGAAAATACCAAGAGATTGTTCTTGCCTATGAGATTGAGCGGCGCTATTCAAAAGATGAGATACTTGAGATGTATTTGAATTCGGTGTATTTTGGCGCAGGCGCTTTTGGCGTACGAGAAGCTGCTCACATCTATTTCGGAAAACCGGCACGCGAATTGACGCTTGCGCAGTCTGCTTTCCTTGCCGGACTCCTCCCTGCTCCGGCTCGATTCTCACCTTTCACCGGCGATACCACGCTTTCGTCAATACGCCAACAAGAGGTCTTGGAGAAAATGCACCAGCAGAACTACATTACGCCAGAAGAAGAAAAAAAAGCGCTCCAACAGAAATTAATATTCAATGAAAACCAAGATACGATCAATACTATTGCTCCCCATTTTGCACTCATGGTAAGACAACAACTTATTGATACGTATGGTGAAGAACAGGTTATCCGGTCAGGCTTCAAAGTAAAAACTACCCTCGATCGAGCATGGCAGAAATACGCAGAAGATGCAGTGCAACGTCAGGTAGAAAAACTAGCGCCAAACAATGCGACCAATGGCGCGGTGGTCGTAATGGATCCAAAAACCGGCGAGGTTAAAACGCTCGTTGGTAGCAAGGACTGGTATAACAATGAATTTGGCAAAGTAAATCTTGCGGCAACTCCGCGACAACCGGGCTCGGCATTCAAGCCAATCGTGTATGCCTCTGCGTTTGAACGCGGAGTGATAACGCCGGCGAGCGTGCTTGATGATATCCCTACTTCTTATCCGCTAAATCCAGGAGTATACGCGCCCCATAATTATGACGGGAAATTCCGAGGAAAAGTCTTAGTTCGCCGAGCTCTTGCCAACTCACTCAATGTTCCTTCAGTAGCAGTGCTCTCGAAATTAGGCATCCCTCCAGCGGTTGAGATGGCAAAACGACTGGGCGTTACCACACTGGGAGATTCTTCTCAGTATGGCCTTTCTCTGGTATTGGGTGCGGGAGAAATTCCCCTTCTTGAAATGACCGGTGCGTACGAAGTATTTGCAAATGCGGGTTTTCACAATAAGCCGGTGTTTATTTTATCTATTGAGGATAAGTTTGGAAATAGTATATATAAATATGCGCCGAAGCCAGAACCGGTCATTTCTCCCGAAATTGCGTTTCTTATCTCCTCTATTCTTTCTGATAATGCTGCCCGAGCAGAACTATTTGGGAATACACTTACAATATCACGCCCCGCAGCGGTTAAAACCGGTACGACTGAAAATTATCGAGACGCGTGGACTATCGGTTATACTCCCAGTCTTGTCATAGGAGTATGGGTTGGCAATAATAACAATAAATCCATGGATCAGGTCGCCGGTTCTTTGGGCGCGGCGCCAATATGGCGTGAACTCATGGAACATTATCTTGCAGATACTCCCGTTGAAGCGTTTGTACAACCATCAACTATTATTGCACTAAGTGTTTGTAGTCATAACGGATTTGTTGCAAAAGAAGCAACGTCATCAGCAATAAGCGAATATTTCATCAAGGGTTCTGAACCTACCGCTATCTGTTTTATCGCAAAAACGCCAACGCCATCCGCCAGCCCTACTTCCCCTCTCTCACCAACACAACAGCCTACTGCAACTGCAACGCCCCCAACTCCCACTGAAAAACCAAAGAATGAAAATCGAGGAAACGGAAACGAGAATAAAAATAAGGATAAAAAATAGAAGTAACAATTACGGTACCAACAATAACTCTTGGTCCATAAACGTTATCTTTCGAGTATTTCTGTAATAAAGCCCGTTATGAAGATTTTGCTTTACTAAAGAGATAGTGAAAGCCGACCACGAAAAAAAAGCTGATGATGAAAACCGAAACGGCCATAAAGGTCATTATATACAACTTCATTTAACAGAATCAAGTATAAAAAAAGCGCGTGGCTGGTAAGTACCTAGAGTTGGAAAGATGTTCCAACAGCCACAACGCTTTTGCATTGGTATTTATTCACACCGATCCAGCAAGTGCTCTGCTTGACAACACCGCAAGAAAGGCGCAAACAAACAGCAATGCAAAAGCACGGGTTCAGGAACCGGGAAGACATGGGCGATTATCCTCCCTATCCCTGATCATCACACAGATCGGGGCTGGAATCTGGCT